>JAEEWY010000013.1 GCA_016291275.1 Methanobrevibacter sp.
GGTTTCATTGGAAGCAAGTTAAAAGTTCCCACAGCAAAGTTTAGGAAATAAATCCAAAACAATAGCTCGGACAAAGGCATTAAAAGCCATAATAAAGGAGTGTAGAACTGATTGTCAAAGCCATCAGCAATTACATTGTTTGCATTGACTTGAATTCCCATAAATCCTAATGATTTGTTCATAGGATTGGTCTTCAATTGGAAACTGTAATCTCCTTGATCAGTATGAATATTTACCGTTTCATTTGGCTTTAATGTGCGGGTAGCTTTTTGGAAGGATGCCATGTCATTTACGGTGAGATTATTTATTGATCTGATTACCATTCCTTCAGACATATAATTTTTAGCATTCGCATCTTCGGTTAATCTGTTAATGACAACCCCATCATCTTCAAATACCACTGGAATGATAAATGAAGAGATAACTAACATTATAATCATTGCAATAGCTGCCAAGGTTAAATTTGCCATAGATCCTGCAACGTAAATTCTCATTTTGGCTGGACGGCTTAATTCATTCAATTCCTCTTCATTTGGCTCTACAAAAGCTCCTGGAATAATTGCAAACAATAAAAGACCTATTGAATTAATATTGATCTTTTCCACTCTTGAGAGGATTCCATGACTGAATTCATGAACTATTAAAACTGTTGCAAGTGCTATTAGTCCAGAAAGCAATGGAATGAATATAGGAGAACCTGGAACTTCAACTCCTGGAACTATCAAGCTAACTGTAGGAGCATCCATCAATGTCTTTAAGGAATAGACCAATGCAACAGCCATAAGAACCATGAACCCCGCTGAGATTACGATTCCTATGTTCATATACCATTTCCAAAACCTTGGAGCACGATTGGCTAATTTATCTATAAAACCTCTTAACCGTTGTGTTCTCCACATCAAAAGAGGAAAATTCACTTCAACTCCATGATCGGTTAGCTGATTTTTAAATATAATCGCAATAGTCCAAATGAGAATGAAAGCTATCACATAATAATATATACCGTTCATAATAACACAATTAAGATTTTTAAAATTTATAATTTATAAAAAATCATTCTTTGAATAAGATTTTTTGAATAAATTTTTATTTATTTGAATAATATTATTAAGTTTTCATAATATAAAAAAGTACTCATTTTAGAAATTTTTAAAAGACATGAGAAAAATAGAATAAAACATGAATAAAAAAATAATTTTTTTAACATGTGTAATTGGGATTATAGCGCTTTTAGCCATTAATGGGACAAGTGCTGAAAAAAGTGATGTGGATACATCAGATTGGATAAATATAACTGTATATAACACCAATTTTCAAATTCCACCAGAGTATGGGGGAGGAAGCGAATCTGGAGGAAATTATGTTAAGACAAATGTATTCACATTTGGGCTTGTAGCTTTGGAAGATGACAAGTCCCTTAGAAACAATTATGGGTATGAATCCACCCTTGATGAGCTTTATGACGTTGAAGAGATGGAGATTGACGGGCATCATGCAGTTGCCTATTATAGCCATAGAAGCATTTGCAATCATGATGTGACTTATCTATACTTTGAATCAAACAAGACATTCTATGCATTGAGCTATGATGGAAACGATGTTAATGATACAATGAAAAAGATTGTTTCCTACAGCCCTAAATCCGAATTCAGCAAAGAAAAATTTGATGAAAAATTAAATACTATGCAAGAGGATTATATTGAAGAGCAAAGAGAATATGAAGAGTCCTATGCTTACGATCAAGGATATAAAAATGGATATTCTCAAGGAACACTGAATAGCAGACACAATGACTACTTTGGTTACTACCTATTCTATAGATTAGGAAAAAGAAGTCGATAGGATAAATAATAAAATAATAAAATATAAATAAAAATAGCAGAGATAAGAATTAATATTCTTATCTAAATTCTTTTTTTAAATTCTTTTTTTAAAAAATCTAAAAAATAATTAATTTTTAAAAATATAAAATTTTAATCTCTAAAAGCTAGGCCATGCCATATCATTGAAGAAGATCAAGTCAACTTCATCTCCTTTTTCGATTCCTTCATGGTTTTCATCAATGATAATGTAACAATTTGCCTCTACCATAGACCTAATTATACCTGAACCTCTATTTAAGACATGATGAACGCCATTGTCATCAGCTACTGCACGAATATAATCTGTTCTTCCAAGAGAGGACGGTATCTTGGTTTTAGATACTCTATTAATCACTTTATGGGAATAATCGAGTCCTTGCATTTTAAAGATGTAATGTCTTGCAATTATATCAAATTGACCCATAGCAGCTACAGGTTGACCAGAAAGCATAAACACTTGGGTTCCATTTACAATGCCTGCACCAACAGGCTTTCCTGGCCTCATTGCAACACCATGGAATAGGACTTCACCTAATTCCTCAACCGCTTCAATGACTACATCCCCTTTGCTGATAGCAGTTCCTCCAGTGGTGATGACCACATCATATTCCTTAGTTGCCTTGTCAATAGCTTCCTTGACAGCTTCAAAATCATCTGCACCATGTTCTATATCCACAATAGCTCCAGCACTTCTAATCAATGCTGCGATGGTGAATTGATTGGAATTGATGATTTTAGCCTTGTCAAGCTCTGGAGAAGGTTCAACCAATTCATTTCCAGTGATTAGCAATTTAACTCTTGGCTTTTTGTAAACTTCAACTTCACTGTGTCCTGCTGAAGCAATCAAGCCCATCTCTTGCGGTCTGATTAAAACATTTTCACCTAACAATTCATCTCCTTCAGCAATGTCTTCTGCTTTTGGAGAGATGTTTTCACCAGGAGTCACTTGGGAATGAATCTCTAAATTATCACCGTCTTCATAGGTGAATTCCTTCATTAAAACAGCATTTGCACCATTTGGAATCGGTGCACCAGTTGCTATTACAATAGCTTCACCATTGGATAATGTTTTTTCTGAAAAGTCCCCTGCTCCAATTCTATCAATGATCTTTAATTCTTTAATGACATTATTGGAAGCTCCAAAGGTATCCTCTGCAATCACTGCATATCCATCCATAGCAGATTTGTCAAATGGAGGGGAATTATGATAAGATGAAATGGAATGAGCTAAAACTCTGCCTTGAGAATCTTTTAAATGTATCTTTTCTGTATCCATAATCTTTTGATTCTCATCGATTTTAGCTAAAGCGTCTCCCAATGGAATTAAATTTGATATAAACTTCATATTATCGTCCATAAAATAAATTAATAAATTAATAAATAAACTAATAAAATAAATAAAATAAATTTTTTATAAAAAAAATAAAAAGATATGATAAATATTATAAATTAAGCCATATACTTTTCAATGACACCATGATAAGCATCATCCAAGTCAGCTACAGCTAAATCTACAATGGTTTCATCATCTTTCTTAATGACTAATGAATCTCCCTTGACTTCACCGATAATTGCAGCATCCACATCAATGGAATCAAGTATTTCATCTGCCTTATCTGCACTTACGGTTATGATAAATCTTGCATGGGATTCAGAGAACAATAAGTTATTGTCGCTAATGCCCTCTTCAGCTGGAACCTTGCTAATATCAACTTCACAACCAAGTTTGCCGCTCATAGCCATTTCAGACAATGCAATAGCTATTCCACCAGCGGATACATCGTGGGTAGCGGTTATTGCAAGTTCATCTTCACCTTCAAGGAATTTTACATAATCGCCATCATTTTCAATCAAGTCAAGAATGGTGTTTGCAGATGCCAATTCATCATCGATTCTGATTTTAGGAGCATCCCCTTGTTCAAGAGAATGTACAGCTCTGTGGTATTCAGAACCTTCAACTTCATCATAGGTTTTACCGATAATGATGATTTTATCTCCTTCTTCCTTGAATGGGAGTGTTCTGATGCTTGAAAGCTTTTCAACACCGATAACTCCTACAGCAGGGGTTGGGTTGATTTTAATACCTTCGGTTTCATTGTAGAAACTTACATTTCCACTTATTACAGGAGCTTCGAATTTCCTTGCAATGTCAGACATTCCCTTAATGCACTCCTTGAATTGCCAGAGGATTTCAGGAGTTTCAGGGTTACCGAAGTTTAGACAATCTACAACAGCATAAGGTTTTGCACCCATTGAAACTACATTACGGATTGCTTCTGCAACACTTCCTGCTCCACCATCATATGGAGTCAATTTAGTGTGGATTGTATTGGAATCAGCAGTAATTGCAACAGCGGTTTCATCATCAATTTGCAATACAGCTGCATCATCACCAGGCTTTACAACAGTTCTGGTTTGAACTTCATGGTCATATTGCTTGTAAACCCATTCCTTGCTTGCAATGTTAGGGGAGGACAATACTTTAATCAATGATTCATCTATTGGGCCATCTACCACTTCAACCAAATCAGTTGGTTTAGCAGGCTCTCTCATTTCCCTATCAAGAGAAGGAGGATCTGCTAAAAGGATAGTTGGAACATCACATAATGTTTGGAGTTCCACTTCTGCATCGAAATCCTTTACAACCATATGGTTTCCATCAGTTACTTCACCAATCACTGCAGAAGGAATTTCATGCTTATCACAGATGGCTTGTGCCAATTCAACATCTTTAGGGTTAATGACAAAAATCATACGTTCTTGGGATTCTGAAAGCATGATTTCATAAGGGGTCATTCCCTCTTCACGAAGAGGAATAGCTCTAAGGTCTACAACTGCACCGTTTCCAGACTTGTCCACAAGTTCTGATACACAACAGGTAAGACCTCCACCACCCAAATCCTTTACACCGGAACAATCGATTTTTTCAAGGATTTCAAGTGAAGCTTCAAGCACTCTCTTTTTGGTGAATGGATCTGCCACTTGCACAGCAGGACGGTCTTCAGTTTCAGAGTTGGAGGTTAACTCTTCAGATGCAAAGGTTACTCCGTGAATACCATCCCTACCAGTGGTTCCACCCATAAGCAAGAAAACATCTCCAATGTTTGGAGCCACTGCCATTACGATTTCATCCTTTTTAACAAGCCCTGCACACAATACGTTTACAAGAGGGTTTGTTCTGAAGGATTCATCAAATTCAATTTCACCAGCTACAGTTGGAACACCTACCCTATTACCATAGTCAGATATTCCTTCAACAACATGCTCAAACAAGTATCTTGACTTTTGGTCTTCAAGTGGGCCGAAACGTAAGCTGTCTAGAAGTGCAATCGGCATTGCACCCATGGAAATAATGTCTCTTAAGATACCTCCAATACCAGTACCTGCTCCACCGTAAGGTTCAATAGCTGAAGGGTGATTATGACTTTCCATACCTACAGCAAGAGCATATTCATCTGTAATGGATACAAGACCTGCATCGTCTCCAGGGCCTAAAACTATGTTTTCTCCTTCAGTAGGGAACAGTTTTAAAATTGGCCTACTACTTTTGTATGAACAGTGTTCAGAGAACATTACATCTAACATTCCCTCTTCCAATTCGTTCATTTCTCTTCCGAGAATTCCTTCAATATATTTTACTTCAGAATCTGTTAAAGTCATAAAAACACCTTAGATAAGTTTAACAACAGAAATAATCACTTTGTTATCTTCAATAATCCATTCTTTTGAATATTCAATGGAAATATCATCATCAACATTCTCTTCTGTACCTTTAAGTGTACAGACTTCACAAGCTTCACCATCAAATATTACAAGTGACTTAGCCCTTACCTCTTCACTTATTAAATCAGATTGCTTTTCAACCAATTCCTTGAATTCAGCATTGGTATTTACCATAACGCCGATATTGGCTTCAACATCCAAGTCCATGTCCTTTCTCATGTCTTGGATTCTTCTAATAAGTTCACGAGCCATAGCTTCAGATAAGATTTCTGGAGTGATTTTAGTATTCACGAATACATTTCCTCCAGCAAATTCTGCACTTACAACATCATCAGGAAGCTCAGTTTCATAAAGAACATCATCAACTGAGAGTTCAATTTCTTTTAAATTGCCTTCTCTATCTTCTCCTCTCACTACATACTTGCCAGTAGAGTCCAAGCTATCCTTAATGGAATTTCCTGTTCCATCGGCTTTAGCTTGTGCGAAGAATTTCTGTACAATGCCCATATCTCCCTTAAGTCTTGGACCTAAGGTCTTGAGATTAGGCTTTGCAATGAATGTGAGGTTTTCAAATTCAGTAGCTGTGATAACTTCTTTTGTATTAGATTGATCTTTAATAATGTCTTCAAGTGAGGATATGCTTTCCAAGATTTCCTCATCCTGTGATACGACAGTTATATCACTTACAGGCCATCTTAACTTGTATCTTGCAACATCCCTTGCTCTTGCAGATGCTTCGATAACATCTCTCACATTATCCATTTTAGCTTCAAGTTCCTTATCGATTAAGGATTCGTCATACATCCAATCATCCATATGAACACTTTCTGCAGCATCAGCATTCAAGTTTTTAACCAAGTTTTCATATACCTCTTCAGATAAGTGAGGGGTAATTGGAGCCATTAAATGGATTAAGGTATTGAGTGTAGTGTAAAGTGAATAGTATGCACCTAATTTATCTGGGTCATCGCTTTCCACCCAAGTCCTTCCTCTAATCAATCTTACATACCATCTGCTTAAGTCTTCAAGTATGAAATTGTTTATTGCTCTTGTAGCTAAATGGAAGTGTACATCGTTAATGGCTTCACCCACTTCTTTTGCAAGTGAATTTACACGGGACAAGATCCATTTATCCTCATTTCTTAAAGTTACATTTGCATCAGGACCATCAACTATGCATTTTGCAGGGTCGAATTCGTCAAGAGCCATATAAGTGGTTGAGAACACATATACGTTCCAGAAGATATTGAACATCTTTTTGACATTGTTCAATTCATCCCATACGAACTTAAGGTCATCCCATGGCTTGCAAGCCCATAAAAGGTAGAATCTTAATACATCTGCACCGTATTTCTCAATGACTTCCTCAGGTTGAACTACATTACCTAAGGATTTACTCATCTTTTTACCTTCTTCGTCCAAAACGAATCCGTGCATTAAAACCTTGTTATATGGAGCTTGGTCCAATGCAATTACACCAGTTCCTAATTGGGAATAGAACCATCCTCTGGTTTGGTCGTGTCCTTCACAAATAAAGTCATAAGGATACCATTTATTAAACATTTCCTCTTCACGAGGGTAGTATAAAGCTGCCCAACCTGCTACTCCTGAGTCAATCCATACATCCAATACATCAGGAATACGTTTCATAGGTGAATCGCAGCCACAATCACATTTAATCAATACGTCATCAACATAAGGTCTGTGTACTAAATCCTCATCACTTGCGGTGATTTCATTGATTGATTCATTTTTAAGCTCTTCAACTGAACCAATTACCTTAATCTCACCACAATCAGGACAAATCCAAATAGGTATTGGAATACCCCAGTATCTTTGTCTTGAAATTGTCCAGTCCTTAGCGTTAGCTACCCAGTCATGGAATCTTCCTTCACCAGCCCATTTAGGTACCCATTCAACTCTGTCAATTTCAGATAACATCTTTTCCTTGATTTCCGGCACTTTAATGAACCATTGTTCAGTAGCTAAGTAAATGATAGGAGTCTTACATCTCCAACAGACACCGTATCTGTGGTTGATTGTATCATGCTTAAACATTAAATCTTGAGCAATTAAATCTGCAATAATGGTGTCATTCAAGTCTTTGGTAAAGCCTTCAGCATAGATACCACCATCTTCGTTGAAACATCCTGCTTCATCCACTGGACAGTGTATAGGAAGTCCTACTTTTTGACCGATTTCAAAGTCCTCAGGACCATGTCCAGGAGCAGTGTGTACAAAACCGGTACCTTCACCTAATTCTACATGGTCTCCATGGAAAGTAGTGTGCACCAATTTATTTTCAGCTTCAATTTCCATTTGTTTAGGTACTTGTTCAGCTAAAGGATAAACATAAGACAAACCTAAAAGTTCAGATCCCTTTACGGTTTTGATGATTTCATACATCACTTCTTTCTCTTCCTCAATGATGTATTTCTTTTCTTTAGACTCTTCATCTTCAGGGTCATATTTAGGATTTGGCAATTTGTTTTTGTGAATAACTTCAATTGGGCCTAAAACAGTTTCCAATAGCTCTTTTGCTATGATGAGGATTTCTTCTCCACTTTCATTCAATCTTTCATCTACCTTTACGAAAGAATAATCGAAATCTTCATTCAAACAAATAGCTAAGTTTCCAGGAAGTGTCCAAGGAGTGGTTGTCCATACCAAGAAAGATTGTCTTAAATCAGCATAATCTCCATCTGTGATCAATTTTTCCTTAAGTGGGAAACGTACATAAATGGATGGGTCGTCTCCTTCGGTATAGTCAATTTCAGCTGCAGCAAGTGCAGTTTGACAGTGAGGACACCAACTGATTACCCTTTGGTCACGGGTAAGCAAGTTCTTTTCATGAGTCTTCTTCAATGTCCACCAAGCGGATTCCATATATTTAGGGTCCAAGGTCATATAAGGGTTGTCCCAATCCATCCAAACTCCTAAGCTTTTGAATTGCTCAGTCATTGCAACCTTATTTTCCATTGCAAATTCCTTACATTTGTTGATAAAGTTGTCAATACCGTATTTTTCCTCAATTTCCTGTTTGGATTCAATGCCTAACAATTGCTCTACCTTATGCTCAATAGGCAATCCGTGGGTATCCCATCCAGCTTGTCTTCTTAAAGAAAATCCATTCATGGACTTGTAACGCAATAAGGTGTCCTTGATAACCTTATTCCAGGTAGTTCCTAAATGGATTTTTCCACTACAATATGGAGGCCCATCTAAAAAGGAATATTGTGGACCATTCGCTCGCAATTTATTTGTTTTTTCATAAATATCAGAATCTGCCCAAAAGTTTTGGACCTTTTCCTCTATTTTTTTAAAGTCATAGTTTTTCTCTGCCTCTTTTAACGGCATATCGATTCTCCTAATAAATGTGATTTTTTAAATTTATTAAAATGGTAAATCTTATAAAAATTTAAGATAAAATTCATTATCTTAATGATTTTAATAAATTATATAATATATATTATTATGATATATATTTCTTATTTTGAATGTAAATAAACTTTATTATTATTAATATTTATAAAAATAATAATCGTAATATAATTATAATATGATGATGAAATTAAAAAATTGCAATTTGATTGTTAAATTGATTTTAAAGTGTAAATAACTTTTTAATAATGAAAATATTTATAAATATTAAGAATAAATAGAAAATAATAGAATTATGGTCAAAATATTGAAAAATAAAAGAAATAAAACGAAAAAAAATTTAAAGTCAATGACACTTATAAAATCAAATGAGGAAATTGCAAAAATCAGAATAGCCAATACTTTTTTTAGTCGCTTAATTGGACTGATGTTTAAAAAAAATGCTAAGATTCCATTGCTCTTTGAGATTCCTGAGAGAATAAATAAGAAGGAAAGATCTTCAATCCATAGCTTTTTCATGAGATTTGAGATAGTTATTGTTTTTATTGATAAAGGCAATGCGGTTTATGAAATAGCTGAATTGAGACCGTGGAATTGTTATATTCCTAAAAAACCCGCAAAATATATAGTGGAATTTGATAAAAGAGAGTTCAATGATTGCTTGAAAATAGGTGAGGAGATAGAAATAAAATAGATGTCATATCTTTAAAATAAGCGTGAATAAAAAATAAAAAATAAAATTAAAAAATAAAAGGATAGAAAAATTATAAATCTAAACTATCCATAAGGCTTTGAGGAGTGTCGAAAATCTCGATTCCTTCCATCTTTTGGAGTTTTTGAGTGTTTTCAATATCAATTTCCCTCATATGCATAGTTATGATCTTTCCTGTTGAAACTGCATCATATGGGCAAATATCCTTACAGGTTCCACAACCAATGCATTTCAATAGATCAATCTCTTCATGGGCAATGATTGCACCATTCGGACAAGCCAACGCTGCTTCACATTCATCACATTTTTGGCATTTGGTCTTTTCAAGCTTTGATGGCAATATGGTTTCCACATCACCTGGCTCAATGTCTACCGGAACCATGAGAGTTCTCACTCTGCCTTTTCCAGCTTGTGCAACTGCATTGGTTACAAGAGTGTCTGAAATTCCATGAACTATCTTAGCAACTGTGTTTGCAGTTGTAGGAGAGACTATAAGCAAATCATATTTTCCAAGTGAAAGCCTTCCTGTAATTGGAAAGCTGAATTTCTGATTGGAATCGCTTGCAAGTTCATTATATCTTCCACCAGTTACAGCAACAACCCTATCATAGAGACCGTACATCTTTAAAACTTCCTCGGAAGCCTGTGATAAAAAGACAGTCAAATCGTTGTCTTTTGCCAATTCTTCCATAGCTTCAACGCTTTCCTTAAGCAAATGTCCTGCACCGGTAAAAGCCCATCCTATTTTCATGAAATATCCCCTAAATAAAATTACATATGTTAATGTCTAAATATGAAAAAATTAAATATAATCCAATTAAATTGGTCTATAATAAAAAAATAATAAAAAATAAAAAAAGAATTTCAGCCAATGGACTGAAATTATTAAAATTCAAAAAGGATTAGATATGTTCAATGAACTTGTATCCTTCTTCTTCTGTGAAAGCATAGTGAATGGATCTGTACTGAGACATGAATTCAGTGACTTCATCCTTGATGTCTACTTTGTCACCTTCAGCAACTCTCCAAATGAACTGCGCTACTTCTTCCATTTCTTTCTCTTTCATTCCTCTTCTGGTGATTTCTTGAGTACCGATTCTGATACCAGATGGGTCATCACTGTCATTTACATTGTCACCAGGAATGAGGTTTTTGTTAAGAATGATATTGTTTTGCTCTAATTCCTTAGCTAAGATGGTAGCTCTTTTGACATCTCTTACATCCATAGCTACTTGGTGGGATTCAGTGTATCCTAAGTCTTCACACATTACATTGAATCCTTGTTCAGCAAGAGCTCCAGCTAATGCTTTAGCGTTTTTAATGGTTTGTTTAGCGTAATCTTCACCAAACTCTAACATTTCAGCAGTAGCAATACCTAAACCAGCTAAGTGGTGTAAGTGGTGGTTACTTACTACACCAGGGAATACAGCATTGTCAATTAAATGTTCATTTTTCTTATCGGATAAGATGATTCCTCCTTGAGGACCTGGGAAAGTCTTGTGGGTACTTCCCATAAGGACTTCAGCTCCTTCTTTTAAAGGATCTTGGAATTGTTTACCAGCAATTAATCCGAGAACGTGAGCACCGTCGTACATAATGGTTGCTCCCACTTCGTTAGCTGCATCAACAACTTCGGATACAGGGTGTGGGAATAAGAATAAGCTTCCTCCAAAGAGAATGATTTTTGGTTTTTCCGCTAAAATCATTTTGTTCAATGCATCAACATCAATGTTCATTACTTCTGGGTTGAAAGGATGTTCTAAAGTTTTTAATCCTCTAATACCTGCTGCACTTACATTTGCATGGGAAATGTGTCCTCCGTAAGGAATGTTCATAGCAATCATCTTATCTCCAGCTTTAGCAAAACCGAAGAAAGCAGCGAGGTTTGCAGTTACACCGGAAACAGGTTGAACATTTGCATAGCTACAATCGTAAACTTTACAGGATAATTGTTTTGTAATGTCTTCAATTTGGTCTATGTAGGTACATCCTTGGTATAATCTTTCATAAGCTTGTCCTTCAGCATATCTGTGAGCCAAATCAGAAGCCATTGCAGTTGTAACAGCATTACTTGTGGTATTTTCACTTGCAATGAGGTTAACGCTGTCTCTCATCCAGTCATTATGAACTCTCATCAAGTCATAAATCTTATTCATATCTTCTTCATATTGATACATAATCATAACACCTATACTTTCTAAAAATTGTAATCTTATAAATATAATTATAAATTAAATCTTTTTTTATTAAAAAATTAAAAATTTTAAAAATTAATAAAAAATTATGAATATTATTTTAAACATTAAGATTCAAATATTAAATAATTAAAAATTGTAATAAATGATACAATTAATCAAAATTTATTAACAATTATCTAAAATAAAGTAAATTAAATAAATCAAATTTTAGATACGTAAATAATTTTTCTGTTCAGGTTCTTCCCTAATAAATTCAATTTTTTTTCTTTTTTCTCCTATTAAATTTCTTGTATCTCTCATACCTTTTGGTTTGTTTATATTTTTCTTTTCATCTGAAAACTTAGCTCCATTTCCATTATTATTTTCTAATTTTTTAGGTCCACCTAAACCAGGTCCTAAACTTCCATTACTAAAAGTATATGGTATACCATTTTTACTTTTTAATAAGCTTGCTTTACTTCCATAATCAAATTCGTAGTTAGCTTTCTTAATTATTAAATTTTCGAAAACATCATATGAAGAAACTGATGAAGTTTCTTCTTCCTCATTAACTTTAATTATAGTAGCAGTAATAGGTCTCATTTCTGGTCCTTTTACATTATTATAATCATCATTTATAATTACATCATCAGCTTCTTGTTCATATAAAATATCGTTTTCTTTGCATATTTTTAAATACCATTTTTTGGTTGAAGGAAATCCTAATTTAATTCCTTTTTGTTTTCTGATTTTATTATCCCATTTATTTTTTTTAGTTGTATCACCTAATACTGTTAAAGGTCTTATTTTTTGCTCTGATAACTTTTTCTCGTTTGTTAATATATTTACTGTTGATTCAGATGATAAATTATTTACTAAATTCCAATTTTGTCTTCTTTTTGTTGTAGCAGGCATTTCTAATTTATCTGTACTTACATTTTCTAATGGAGTTTCAATTTTGGTCTTTTCTATAGTCATTGATTGAGCGTTAAATGGAACAGGAGACCATTTATATTTATTAATATCAAAACCATTTCCTCCTAAAACTATATTAGTTTCATCTGATGGTTTTAATTCTTTTTTTGGTTTTTCGACTGGTTGTAACACTCTTTTTTCTGGTTTTAAAGTTATAATTTCATTATCTCCTATATCTATCTTTTTAAATTGTTTTTTATTTTCTTTATATGTTAAAGAAAAATTTTTTGTTTTGAAATTCTTTTGATCTTTTCTTTGTTTTCTTAATTCTTTTTCTTTTTTTCTTTTTTCTCTTTGTTTTTCTTTTTCTATATCTATTTCTGATTTTTTTTCTACTTCTTCAATTTCTTCAATTTCCTCAATTTCTTCGACATTTTCTTCATTTTCTTCTTCATCTTCTTCTTGTTGATCTTTTTCAGGATATTCATCTTCTTTTTCATGTTCAGATGGTACTTCTTCTCTTTTTTGTTGTTCTTCTGGTAATTCATCTTCATATTTCTTACTTTTAACTTTTTTCTTTTTTTTCTTTTTTTTTTCTTTTCTTTCTTTTTCTTTTCTTTCTTTTTCTTTTTTTTTTTTTTCTAATCTTTCTTTTCTTTCATTTTCTTTTCTTTCTCTTTCTTGTCTTTCCTTTTCTTTATCTTTTCCTATTGCTTTTACATCTAATTTAGATACTAATTCTTCTTCTATTAAACTATTCCAATCTGGTTTATTTGGAACTTCTATATTTAATTTATTAATTCTTATTGCTCTCATATCTCCGGTCCACATTCTTTCACTAGGATTTATATCCCATGCATAATTTTCTATTACATAAGGTTCCATTTCATTTCCTTTACAAAATAAACTATAATTTTCAATACTATAATTTATTTGTTTTTCTTCTGGTTCAGGCTCTACTTCTATTATTGACTCTTCTTTCTTTGGTATTCCAATAATATACATTTCTTCCTTTTCTATTTCTAAATTATTAAATGAAGGAACAGGAATTGAATAAGCATTTGATATATTTAATAAATCTACATTTTCAGGACATAAATTTTCATTTAAATCTCTCTCTTCTTCTTCTTTCTTTTCTTTTTGTTCTGAAAGTACTTCTAATACTCCTTGTTTTTGAATATAATTTTCTGGAATTGGAATTAGTACTTGAATTGGATCTCTATTTATTGTACGATTAATCATCATATCATTCATAAATTGAACTCTTAATTCTGGTGGTTCGTCAGTTAGAAACTGTAATCTTTCTATAACTTGTATATAATTTTCTCCATTCCATGATACTTGTTCATTTTCTTGTTCTTCATTTAGTTCTCTTTTTATTTGTTCTCTTATTTCTTTTCTTATATTAATTATTTCTTTACTTTCTATTTTAGTTACATTTGTATTAGCAACATTTATTTCTCTATTTTCATTATCAGTTGTTTGAATTGGTAATTCATTATATGAAGTGGTTATCATATTTGAAGAATATTGCATTTTATTCATATTGTTTTGATTATTATAATTATTTTGATCAATTGTTTGATATCTAGTTACCATATTTGCTGAATATTGTAAATTATTTATATTATTTTGATTATTATATTCTTCTTTATTTGTTTGGGATTTTTTTGTCATATTTGAAGTATATTTGAAATTACTCATATTATTTTGATTTACCATATTTGAAGTATTTTGTACATTACTTAGATTGTTATAGTCTCTTGTATCATTTGAATAAATTGTACTTTTTTGACCACATGTACATATATTCATATCTTCATCTGTTAATACATTTTGGACATTCATATTATATTCAGATGTAGCGTTACTAAAAATTTTTCTTTCATCTCTTTCATCACAGTTACAATACTCTGAAGTATTACCTTCTTGAATAAAAATGTTTTGATCATTTGAACTAAAAGTTTTATTTAATGTTTTATTTGTATTTTTTTTGTAACAAGTGCATCCAATAGGACTTTCTTTTGCATCATCACAAGTGCAATATCCACAACCAATTAAACTTCTAATTGTCCCATATGTACTATTAGTATCAGTTTTCCATTTACCACATATACATCTACTTTGACTGATTGTACTTCTTTGTTGTAACGATGAATCTAAATTATTAGTTTGATTTTGGTAAGAGCCAATTTTATTGGATGTGTTTTCTACTAAATTATTAGAAATTTGAAATTGAGGTGTATTTGAATCTGGTTGTCCAGTAAAATTTTTTCCAGTTTCTTTTGTAAAATGTTTTTGGGTTATTGGTTCTTTTATTTCATTTTTTGGATTTGTTGTATTTTCGTTATATTCTTTAGATGTTTTAGTCATTTGATATGAATTAATAATTTGTTTTTTTGAAATGGTTTGATTAGACATTATTTTATTTTAAATATATTATTATTTAGTCATTTGTAAGTATGAAATGAATTATTTTTAAAATATATTAGATATTAAATTTATTATTTAATTAATTTTTTTTATTTATTATTTTTCGTTAATTTAAATAAAGGA
>JAEEWY010000173.1 GCA_016291275.1 Methanobrevibacter sp.
TAATATCTGCTTCATAAGCGCCCCAATTCTTTTTACCTGCTATATAATTTTGTGCTCCTTTTAATGTTAAGCATTTATTAATTCTTTTAACGTCTTTTTGAAGTCCAGCGACTATTTCGACAAGTTGTTTCATGCCTGGGTCATATCCAATTTGTCTGTCATATTGTCTCCCCTTTTTATCAGTTCCAGGTGGAATTGCAAAACTACTTAATAGTTCAGTCATTGATATTTATAAATCAGTAAAAAATAAAATTTACTTAAATGAATAAAGAAAAAATTTATTTAAGTAAATGTTAAGTTCCCGCCGTAACTGTCAACAATCATTTTATCATGACCGTTCAAATCTTTATATCTTTCATATATTTCATTAAGTGAGTAAGGAAGGTTTGTTTGAAATAGTATATATGACAACTGTTGACGACTGAATCCAGCAAAAATGAATATAGTTGATACATTAGCTTTAATGTTTGAATTCAACGCCTTCCAATACTGAACAGCAAGAAAGAATGAACATTGAATATGTCCACATTTAGTCATTAATTGATTCGTAAATGATTTTTCATTAGTTAATAACTTTGATTTCGCGCAATCTTCCAACAAAATTAATGTATGAAGCCATCGACGGCTAAAATCATTTATTCTCAATACTTCAAAAAGTTCGTCACGTTGTTCATCAATTATTTCATTTTCAACCCCTCTGTCTTTAATCGTATTATATAATTCTTTCCATCGCAAAATGTTTTGAATTGTTGGTATAAATTCAGATTCAGAAACATAAATGACCGGACATTTAATTAATGTTTTCATTGCTTCCATTGTATCATCACCTCTTCGTCCTGTTTGATTTACATAAATTAATAAATGAGTTTCAGGATGAACATTTGATATTTTTATTATCTCCTTAATTATTGAGTAAGTTTTACCCGTACGTTGTCGACCAACAGCAATGTTTACACTGTTTGTGTAGCAATTAGTCAATCTAATCGGTTTTATTAATTCACGGTCAAGTTGTTCCTCACAATTATTTAATTGCTCGTTTATTTGGTCTGTAATGTATGAATCATAAACTGAATTTAATGAATCACTCATTTAAACAAAAATAAAATTTTTCTTTAATACTCGAAATATTTTGAGTCATCACCTTCTTCATAAGTTGTTTTAGCTTCACGTTTGAATTCATTATTTGTTGAAATTGTCATGTCCTTATTTAAAGTAAATGATGGTGAGCCATTGGTTAAATCAAAAACTACTTTATCACCTTTAAACATTTTTTCATACAAATTAATATATCCACCACATTTTTTAGCTTCGTGTTTTATACATTCCTGAGTCAATCCTTTTCCTCTCACCATATAGTCAACCTGACCTGTTGAATCAATCAATTCATCCACATATAACTTCTTGCCCAGAAAGATTGAATGCTTTGATATTGGAACTTCTTTATGGTCATTAATTGTTGGAAAATCTGAATGAAACTGTCCCATCATCTTTCCTCTTAATTCACGACCGTATTTTTCTTTAAAACATTGTTCAAGCTTTGGTATATCATCAGTTCTTAAATGGAAGCTGTCAGTGTCTGTATAATAAACGTGACAACCGATGTCATAAGCAAGACATGAAACCTCATTTGTAATTCTTTTTGACATTGATAAAACCTGAATTCCTAACAGTGAGAAATTAAAACATTTATCAATTGGTGAATAGCAACGGATGGCGTGAATGTCTGAGTCGTCAAGTTGTACATCTTCAACGATTGAATTATAATGATTATTATAAAAGTCAATCAATGGATTAATCACTGTTTTCTTTTTGTTGTCATACTTTACTTCATCCTTCACATACTTCCATTCTTTCATCACTGGTTTTTCAATTGTTTTTCCGTAACAACTGTTCATAATTAATTTATAAAGTTGTTCAAGTGGATTGTTTGCTTTCTTATATTCAAGTCTTTTATTAAATAACCTCGTTATAACTTCACGGATTTTATAATCTCTTTTACCATTCCAAACATAACCACGAATTATTTTAAATTCAATTTTGTGATTCATCACTAAATCCTCAAGTGTTATATTATCAACTGTCATTTTCAATGGATGTAATGCATCAATGCCTTTATCATCGTTTAAATTACCGTCTTCCGTCTTTTTAGTAATTTGTGGGAATGCATAATGTTTATTAACTTTTACAATCTCAATTTCTATCACATATGCACCAATCCCATTTTCTGAAGTATTATATTTTTGCAATGATGGAGGAATTGATGAATAAATTTGATTAATATTTTTGTTATGAAATGGTTTAGGCTTACCTTCAACAGTCCAAAGTCTACTCATTGCTGATGGGTACAAACTGACAGCGTCATAATCTGAAATCTTACCTTCAACATCCCATTTTTTATTAAATGCTGTCATACATCTTCCGCCAGTAATTGCTTTTTGCATGAATAAACGAACATGACCGCCCACTTTATATAAATTACCGTTTGGATAATAAACGTTAACATTAAAAACTTCATTCGCCAAAGAAGGAGCAGATATAAAGTTTTTAGGATTTAAATTAAATTCATTATTAAAGTCATGACAGAACTTTTCAAATGATAACCTCAGCACTCGCACGTCTTGCTGACAGTAAAACTCAGCGTATTTAATCATGTCAAAATGTTCATCATCAATTAAACAGCCTTTTATTGCTTTAATGTTATTCATGAATGTTTCATATTTTGTTTTATCCCATGGTTTAGCTTCCCATTTTCCAGCTTCGTTTATTACTCCAATTCCTTTATTAAATCTTTCAATTGTGTAATAG
>JAEEWY010000174.1 GCA_016291275.1 Methanobrevibacter sp.
AATACTATCAGTCTACAAAAAGATTATAATAATTTGTTTTTACAAGGAAGTAATAAAATTTATATAAATGCTGCGGAAAAAATTAACACGAGTATTACTTCTTCTAAATGAAATGAGTATTTTTTTTTTGATAATTAATTTTTTGAAAGTACTTTTTGTTTAATTTACATTTTTTATTTTTTTATTCTATTTTTATTATTTTTATTAATTTTTTATGAGTTGTTTTTATGGTGGAATTGTTAGCTCCTGCAGGAAATTTTATTTCATTGACCAGTGCACTTAAAAACGGTGCAGATGCAGTTTATATTGGCCTTGAAGATATGAATATGAGGGTTAATGCAAGTAATTTCTCTCTTGAAGACATTAAAAAGGCAAGTGAAATGACAAGGGAGTATGGAGCTAAGCTATATGTCTGCACAAATACCATAATGAAAGACAAAGACATTGAAATGCTAAAGGAACAATTACCCTATATCAAGGAGTATGGTGCAGATGGAATCATCCTATCAGACATTTCATTAATAGATTTGGCAATTGAAAATGGCCTTGAAGCCCATATGAGCGTTCAGGAAAACACAACTAATTTTTATGCATTGAAGGCATTGGAGAAATTAGGTGTCAAAAGAGCTATTCTATCAAGGGAACTGTCCTTGGAAGAGATTAAGGAAATCACTAATAAACTTAAAACAAGCAATTCCTCAATTGAAACTGAAGTTTTCATTCATGGTGCAATGTGCATGGCAATATCTGGAAGATGCTTCTTGAGCTATGGATTGTATGGCAGAAGCGCTAATTGTGGAGATTGTCTCCAGCCATGCAGAAAGGAATGGAAATTGAGCTTTGAGGAAGATGAGAATGATGATGTAATCAATTTCTCAGAATGTGATGATGAGTCATTCATAATATCCAATTCCTATGATGATTCCTATAGGACAAACTTCTTCTCTCCAAAGGATATGGCATTGATAGAACATATTCCAGAACTCATTGAAGCTGGAATCGATTCATTCAAGATTGAAGGAAGGGCAAGATCTCCAGATTATGTTGCAACTGCAGTTAAGGTCTATAGGGAAGCCATTGACTTGTATCAGGAAGATCCTGAAAACTATCAATATGATTCTAAATGGATGGAAGAGCTTATGAAAGTATTCAATAGAGGATATGACACCGGATTTTACTTTAATGTTCCTTATGAAATCAGTGAAAACAACCAATCAAAATTCATTAAGAAGGATATTGGAAAGGTTGTTAACTATTACAATAAGATTAGAGTTGCAGAGTTAAAGATATGGGATGACTTGGCTATTGGTGATGAGATAATGGTTCAAGGGCCAACAACAGGTTCAATCACCCATGTAATCGACTCTATGCAAATTGATGGAAAAGCTATTGAAAAGGCAGAAAAAGGTTCAAATGTGGCAATAGCAATTGATGAGAAATTAAGGGAAAGCGATTTTGTTTATAAGTTAATCCCTAGGGAATAATTATTATACTTACTGAAATTACGGATTATTTTAAAACTATTGGTGTAAAGATGAAAAGACAGAAGAAAATAGCTATTTATGGAAAAGGTGGTATTGGAAAGAGTACCACAGTAGCTAATATTGCAGCAGCTTATAGTGAAGATGACAAGAAGGTTATGGTAATAGGTTGTGATCCTAAATCTGACACTACAAGAACCTTATGCGGTAAAAGGATACCTACAATCGTAAACACCTTAAAGGACAATAAGGCTCCAGAGCTTTCTGATTTGGTCTTTGAAGGATTCAATCAAATCAAGTGCGTTGAAAGTGGAGGTCCTGAACCTGGAGTGGGCTGTGCAGGACGTGGAGTTATCGTTGCAATGAAACGTTTAGAGAATCTCAATGCCTTTGATGAGGATTTTGATGTTATTCTTTACGATGTTTTAGGTGACGTTGTCTGTGGAGGATTTTCTGTTCCTCTTAGGGAAGATTATGCTGATGAGGTATTTATTGTATCTTCTGGTGAATACATGTCCTTATATGCTGCAAACAACATTTCCAAAGGAATCAAGAAGCTAAAGGGTAACCTTGGAGGTATCATTTGCAATTGCAAAGGAATCGAAAATGAAGAGGAGATTGTAAGTTCCTTTGCAGAAAAAATCAACACTCAAGTCATTGGAGTCATAGGAAGAAGCAATTTGATTCAAAGAAGCGAATTGGATGCAAAAAAAGTAGTTGAATATGCTCCTGATTCAAATGAGGCAGAAGCTTATAGAAAATTAGCAAGCGATATTTTCATTAATGATAATTTCTCAACTCCAGAACCTATGGAAGATGAGGATTTTGAAAATTTCTTTAAGTCATTCTTGGATTAATGGCTTATTTTTTCTTTTTTTTCATTTCTATTTTTTTATTCATTACTTTTTTTATTATTAATCAATAGTTTTTTGATAATTCATTTAATAATACATATATTAATTACTTTTCCTAGTTCATTATATTTAAATAGTATTAATAATAGAAATACAGATGTATTATTTTAAAGATATTATTATTTTAGGTGTTAAAAAATGGAAATAAGTGAAATAATTAAGGATGCATTAGTATATCCTTTAAATAACGTCAAATCTTTAATCCTTTTTGTGATTATTGGTGCAATTACTGGAATTTTAGGTGGAGCAAGCCTCATTGCTATGGCTTCACAAGTAACAGGCAATAATTATGTTGCTGCTGGCGGATTTGGATTTATTGGAATATTAGTGATGATCATTGGTACATTGTTAATTTCTGGATATGGTTTAGATATTGTT
>JAEEWY010000175.1 GCA_016291275.1 Methanobrevibacter sp.
CCAATAATTTCATCTTTAAGCGTTGAATTATAAAACTATAAATTTAGATTTTGTCTATTTTTTGATTTTAGTAAATTGTCTTTTAGCTTTAAAAGCTTCAAATGAATGTTTTCCACCCATATAGAATTGAGAGAAGAACTCTACATAGTTAAGACGCAAAGCGTTAACACCAGCACCTAATACTTGGAAAAGGAAGTTAGCAATATGTCCACCGATAAAGATGATAATAGCTAAAACAATACCTACAACTGGAATCATGTCATTTACCATATTGGTCAAGATGTTTACAGTCATTGCAATACCACCAGTAGCTAAACAAAGAGCTAAAAGACGAGCATATGAAAGGACATCTCCCATGAATCCAAATACATCCATAAGTCCGTAAGCACCGTTACCCCAGATAAGCATACCAAGAGCAGCAACAATAAATACTGCACCTAATGCCATACCAATCATTCCAATTGCTGGGAACAAGAATCCTAAAACCAATAAAATGATACCAAGTTCAAATACAAACCATACGATTTGAGAACCGATTGCCTCTTTTTTCTCGCCGTATCTTAAATTGTCAATTGCACCTAAGATGAAACCAAGGTTGGTGTAGATAATACCAATTACAATAGCAATAACTAAGATAGTAGCTGGATATTTGAACGCATTAATGGAATCAATAACTGTAGGGAGAGCAGGGCCCCAACCTAATATTCTAGTCCATAGGTCCCCAAGTAAACCGTTGGTAACCAGACCTAAAATAATAGCCCATACACCACTTGCGATGATGATTAAACCACCATCATGCATGGTTCTATTGATTTTACCCATTCCTCTGTATAAAATGAATCCTATAATTGCAACTAAAAGACCATAACCTGCATCGGTTAAACAGAAACCGAAGAAGAAAGGATATGTAAGAGCTACAAATAAAGTAGGGTCAATTTCATTGTATTTCAATGGGGAATACATTTCAACTAACAATTCATAAGGTTTTGCATATGCATTGTTTTGCTGCAATACAGGAACGTCTTCTGCATTGTCTGGAACTTCCTCAACTTCCATGATTGCATGGCCTTCAGTTGCGGTCTCAATAATAGCTTGAGCTTTTTCCACATCTTTTTCAGGTACCCATGCCTCAAAGACATAAGTCTTGTCAGTTTCAGCAAAACCAGCGAAAACCTCATTCTTATCTTTCTCATTTTCTAATTGTTCTTTTAAAGCAAGAACTTCATCATCCCATTTTTCCGCTACAACTTTCAATTCAGCTTTAGCTTGGGATCTTTCACTTTCGATAGCTTGGAGTCTGGATTCAGAAGAGGAAATAAGACTATCAGGTCTTCCTTCTAAACCTTCAGTTTCAAACTTCTCGAATTCATTTTTCCTAAGTAAGGTATAGATATCATCCTTATACTCATTAGCAACGACGACAACCATGATATAACTTTCTTTTTCTTCGTCTGGTACTAATTCATAGAAGAGATCATCTGTAATCTTACTGTATTCATCTTTGAATTTCTGAGCTGACTCAGCAGTGATCCTACCAACAATGGTAGAAGTGTACTTGGAATCGCTTAATAGACCTAAGTCCATGTCTAAAGGTTTTAGCTTTTCGGCCAAGTCCTTATTTGATTCAAGTTTACTCTCTTCACTGTCTAGTGCGGCTAACTTATTTTCAATACCTTTTGTTTCACCTTCAACCTGGCTTAATGTTGATTCTGCATAAGCTATCAAGCTTTCAGTATCAACATCCTCGACTTCTTTTGGAACTGGAAGGTCAGGACTGATAAATGACATTATCAGTTCCTTCATGCTTCTATCCTCAGACAAGGCATCTCCAAGCAAATCGGAAATACCGCTTGTCTTCATGAGAAGTGAAGATAGCTTACCGGTGTGGGGTGTAACTTTTGAAGGTTTCAAAAGTTCTGCTAGCTTAGGATCTTGCTGAATACGTTCAGAAATATCATTTATTTGAACAATACCCTCGTCGTGAAGTGCACTGACCGTAGGACTAGCGTATTTGTCCAAAGTTATAACATTAAGCTTACGCATTCTCGCAGTTCTAAACATTATCTCACACTATAAAATATTTTTAACAATAATTGAAGCAGCTTCATCTATATTTTTTCTTGCGTCATTTTTGATGCTTTCAACATCTTTTTCTGCTTGAGAAGTAATAGATTCAGCTTCTTTCTTTGCATTTTCTTCTGCATTAAAAACAGTAGATTGAGCTTCTTCGCTAGCTTCATTCTTAGCAAGTTCAATCATTTCATTAGCTTTAACAGTAGCCTCATCAATCATTGCTTTCGCATCGACTGTTGATTGTTCTACTAAGGAATCAGCATCGCTTTCAGCTTTTTTTATTTGGGTAATAGCTTCTGATATCCCTGCCATAATAAATCACCATGGTAATTTTATTTTTATTTTTGTTAATATATATATTTTATTAAAATATTGTAATATTATTATATAATAAGGAAATTATAATGACATTGAAAAATTGAATTTCTTTAAAAAATTAAGATGAAATTCTAATAAAAATTTTGAAAAAATTAAAAAAATATAATAAAAAATTAAATTGATTAGAATTAATAAAATCCCAAATAAAAGTATTAAAATTAAGATAAGAAAAATAAAAAATTAGATTTCATGAAAAAATCTTGAAATTTCATGAAAGAAAAAATAGTGAAATTTAAAAACAAAATAAAAACAATTTATGAATCATTGAAAAA
>JAEEWY010000176.1 GCA_016291275.1 Methanobrevibacter sp.
TAGCACCCATAAAATACCTCTAAATAATCAATTAATTCAATCCTACTAATTAACTCCCATCAAACTATTTAGCCATCCTAATTGATCTGCCCAGACCTGTGAGGATATTGGGAAAATACAGAAATATGCAAGAACAATTGTAATGGCTATAACAACTGCCAAAATGATTTTCCTCTCTTCCGCAGGAGTGAAATATGCTACAATTAAACCAAGAATCAAGAATCCTGCAGTAATTAACCAAGCCCAATGCGCTTGAGGATTTTGTTCTAAAACTGTTTCATTGATAGGGCTTATTGAGTCTAATTCAGCAGTTACAACAAGCCTTTGAGCAGATGAACCTATTGGGTGGCATGTTACCAAGTACAAATCCTGATTATTTACATCATTTGCATGACTTTCATTTAAATCTATGAAATTAGTCGGTGCAATAATTTCAGATTTCTTGACAGTGTAATTCACTTCACCGATTCCAGGCCATTCCACAC
Organism: Methanobrevibacter sp.; assembly: GCA_016291275.1. Lineage (GTDB taxonomy): Archaea > Methanobacteriota > Methanobacteria > Methanobacteriales > Methanobacteriaceae > Methanobrevibacter. Next base: position 486 of record JAEEWY010000176.1, read on the forward strand.
TGACCACATCTCCTTTTTTAAGAGCATCTAAACGTAAAAATGGAGACCCTTGCAAGGTTCTATGTCCATATAAAACAGTATCCCCCTTAGTTGGAATATTGGAAGTCTCATCAATATAAACCCCTTGGGATATTGAAACATTATTGATCTTCTCAAAAACTCCTATAGCAGGAATCACTACAACTGAAGCATTAACATCCTTAGATTCTGCAACTTGTTTATATGAAAAGTAATTAACTTCAGTTAAAGCATATAATCCTATAATCAAAAAAGCAATAATGACAATAATTGTTGTAGGCTTTATAATTTTTTTTATATCCATAAAAATCATCAACAAATTAACTAATTTTAATTAAATGATTTAATTAAATAACTAAATAAAAAACTTAAATATTAATTCTATACTTTTATCTATTTTTCATATTTAATAAATTTATAATATTCAATTGAATGGATTTGTTAAAGGATTGGTTAAATGATTGTTTAAAAATCTAAATAGAATCAAAATATCAATAGATTATAAGAAATCTAAAGATTGGTCCTGATATAAATTCTCATAATATGTCTCGTTTAACTCATCCACCACCCAATTAGGTGCAAAATCTGTAGGAATAGCTAAAATCAAATTATCCATATTGTTTATAACAAAATTTACATCAGATTGGGGCACTTCCAAGAGAATAATGTATTCAGAATCCAAGTCTCCTAAATTGGACATTCTCTCAAAATTTGATAATCTAACTCCATAATTCATCAAATAAGAATCTAAAACATTTTTATCACTTTTTGAGTTTAATACTGATGATTTAAGAAGTTCCTCAACATCACTTGAATAGGAAACTGTGTTTTCAAAAGGTTTTGTTTCATTTCCCTTAATGACTGTTTTTGATTTGGAAACAGTGCTCTCCACCAAACCACTATCTTTAGAGCGCAATATTGCCAAAACAGTAGCACCACTTACAATAGGATCCTTTTCTGTCTCTTCCAAAGTGCCATTAAGAGTTTCATTTGATGAGATGGAACTTAGATTGTTGCTTATTTCTTCATTTTCACTGAAGCCCTCATCTTCACCGACATCTTCATTGGGATATGAATAGTCGGAATCATTATCGCTTAATGAATAAACATCCACAACGGAACCTACAGAAATCAATCCTGCAGTAGCTTGAAGTCTTGAAAGGGAAATTGGAACAATAACAGTGTTGACCTTTTCAAACTGGACATTTGATAAGACCTTAGCATCATTGTCCTTTACAAAATCATTTGCATCCTTAACAGACATTATGATATTCTTATCTTCACCATAAGACATCATCACCCTTCCAAAATCATCCTTGCATGATACAATTTTAGAGCTATGATAAATTCTCCAATCCTTGGTGGCATATCTCAAAACATCAATTGACTTGATTTCCTCAATATCATAAGCCTGGTTGATCCTATTTTCCAAAGTGTAAGCATTATCATTAACCTCCAAAGGTCCTTTATACAATGCATTCAGCTCATTCAACTTTGAATTTTTTTCCAAATCCAATTCATTCTGAAATGGCTGATAAACAAAAAAGTAGAATATTGATGAAACCAATACCAAAATTATTAATAGAACAGTTATCTTGGCAAATGATGACTTTGAGGAATCCTTTTGATTCAATAGATTAGCCTTAAATCGTAACAACTCATTTTTAATAGTTTTCTTATCCTGACCTTCATTTATTCCTTTGTTTAATCCATTTAAATCATCCGAAAATCCACCATCTTCCTCATCAGAATCATTTAAACCTTCAGGCTTAGAATAGATATATTTAGCATATTTCTCATCAACTCCATCTAAATCACCATCAGCATTAGATTGGTTCTTAGATTTAAACTCATCATTATAAAATCCAGAATTGGAATGAGAATTTGAATTGTTTTTTAAGGGTGAACTTTCCGGAATTATGGAATCAAAACTTGGAAAATGTGAGGAATCCTCTTTTTCTTTTTTCGTTTGGGAATCTGATTTATCTTTTTCTCCTTTCTCTCCTAAATTTTCTAATTTAAACTTAAATTTATCATTCTTAAACAAATTAAATCTATCTTTTCGATTAGTCATAGTTATCAAACCTGGAATGGAATGAGATAAAATAAGTAGAAAAAATAGGTTCAAAAAATGAAATTATATAAGTTTAAACTTAATTAGTAAAAATAGCTTGAAAAAAATAAAAATAATAAAAAAAAGAAGAATTGAAATATATTAT
>JAEEWY010000177.1 GCA_016291275.1 Methanobrevibacter sp.
ATATTTTCTTTTTTTTTAAAATTCAATCCTTAAAATTATTCTCTTATTTTATAAAATATTCAATTTTTAATCTATTTTTAATATAATCTTTTAATTTAGAAAAAATTATATAATCACATTTAAAAATATATTATTAACTTTCTAAACATTTTTAGGGGAATAATAGATGAAGAACAGTAAACTTATATTTTTAGCAATGATAATCCTTGTTTGCTTAGTAAGCATTTCTGCAGCAAGTGCTGCAGATGATACAACAGGCGATATCATTGCAGATGCTAATGATGATATTATCTTAGAGGAAAGCATCAATGATGCAAATCTTCAAGATGATGAAGATCAAATTTTAACAGATTATCCAAAGGACTTTAATAGTTTGGATGAAGCAATCAATGGAAATAATGATTCTCTAATCGAATTGGATAGTGATTATTCCTATACTGCAGATAGCTTTTCTCCAGGTATTGTTATTAAACGTAACTTGACTCTTAATGGAAAAGGCCATACACTAGATGGAAATCATTTAACACGTATTTTCCAAGTGCTTTCGGACAATACAGTTACATTCAAAGACGTTAATTTTGTCTGTGCTCATATTTCAGGCAATGGTGGTGCCATTTATGCAGAATCAGGCAGTACTGTACAGGCTATAAACTGTAATTTTAAGGAAAATAATGCTACAGGATATGGTGGTGCCATTTATGGTGCTGATGCTATCAATTGTACTTTTACAAATAACGTTGCAATCAATTGGATGGGTAGCGGTGGAGGTGCCATTTGCAATGGTTCTGCTATAAACTGTACTTTCATAAATAACTCTGCACTGCATGGAGGCGCTATTCAGGAGGGCAATGCTACCGGCTGTACCTTCACTGGCAATTCTGCTAACTATTATGGTGGTGCCATCTATAATGGTTCTGCTTTTGATTGCAATTTCACTGAAAACAATTGTGATTATGTTGGTGGTGCATTAAGTGATGGAAATGCTATTAATTGTACTTTTATAAATAATTCTGCACAATACGGAGGAGCTATTCACGGAGGAAATGCCACTGGATGTACTTTTATAGCTAATTTAGCAAATGAATCTGGTGGAGCAATGATAAATGGTTTTGATGAAGTGCCATGCAATGCTATAGATTGTACTTTTATTAATAATTCTGCAGTTATGGCTGGTGCCATTTGTGAAGGTAATGCTATAAACTGCAATTTCACTGAAAACGCTGCTCAAACTGGTGGTGCTATTGTTGCAGGTAATGCTACAGGATGTACATTTACTCGAAATTATGCTGAGTATTGTGGTGCTATTTTCGGTGGAATTTCTAATGAAATGGAATATTCTCATGCTCAAAACTGTACTTTTATCAATAATTCCGCTACAGAGTATGGTGGTGCAATTGGTCTTTGCAATTCTTCCGATTGTGCTTTCATAGGCAATTCTGCTAAGTCTGGAGGGGCTATTGTTTATGGTTCCGCCTTAGATTGTTCTTTCATTAATAATTCTGCTAGTGAGTATGGTGGTGCAATGTATGCTCCAAGTCCCGAGTATTGTAATGCTACTGATTGTACTTTTATCAATAATTCTGCATTATCTGGTGGAGCTATTTATAATGGTTCTGCACAAGACAGCTCTTTCATTAATAATTCTGCAACTGAAGATGGTGGGGCTATTTATAATGGTTCCGCTTCTAACTGTTCCTTTATCTCCAATAGCGCTAATGAAGGGGGAGCAATGTATAATGGTTCCGCTTCAAACTGTACTTACGCATTGAATACAGCTGCGGTGGAAGGAACTGAAGATGGAAGTGGAACTGAAATGGATGAGAGCTGCAATGATATTGTACCTGTAATTGCTGTTTCTGATTTAAGTACCGCTTATAAATCAGGCCAAAAATTGCTCTTTGATTTAATCCTTGAAAATCAAAAGCTAGACGGATATAACACTACTATTAATGTTTATCAAAACGATAATATTGTAAAGACTGTCTATGCCTTAACTGGAGAAGGATGGATTGTAGATTTAAATCCAGGAAGCTATAAGCTTGTATTGAGTATTGAAAATTCCCCTATAGAATCTGTCAATGCAAGTTTAACAGTAAATAAAGTGACTACAACAATCACATCCAAAGCAGTTACAGCTATTTACAATAATAACAAATACTTGCTTATAACCTTAAAAGATGCTAAAGGCAATGCATTAAGAGGAGTATATGTAACTGTAACATTATCCAGTGCTAAAAAATATAAAACAGATAAAAATGGTCAAATCAAGATCAATGTAGGCAAATTGCTTCCAAAGAATTACACAGCTAAAATAGGCTATGCTGGTGATATTTACTATAAAGCGTCTTCAACCACTGCTAAAGTTGTAGTCAAAAAGGCAAGTCCTAAATTAACTGCAAAGGCAAAAATCTTTAAGGTTAAAGTTAAAACCAAAAAATACATTGTTACTCTTAAGAACAATAAAGGAAAAGTAATGAAAAAAGCAAAACTTACCTTGAAAGTTGGCAAAAAGACCTACAAAGCAACAACCAATAGCAAAGGAAAAGCAACCTTTAAAATTACCAAATTAACTAAAAAAGGAACTTACAAAGCAGTTATCAAATATAAAGGAAACAACTACTACAAAAAAGCAACCAAAAACATTAAAATTAAAATCAGGTAGATGCAACACACATCTACTCATCTTCTTTTTTTCTAGTGCAAAAACAATTACATTTTAA
>JAEEWY010000178.1 GCA_016291275.1 Methanobrevibacter sp.
ATCCTCATTTCAATTGCAGAGGAAGCTAGAGCAAACACTGGATTGAACAAGATATCCTTGATTGGTGCAGCTGTATCAGACTACTCCCAGATAAATGACTTGACAGAAGGATTGAAGGAAAGGGGATTTCAGGTATCAACTCCTTCCATGAGAATTGAATCAATCACGAGGGAAACATTGACTGCACTTAAGTCAAGTGGATTGAAGACATTGACAATAGCTCCAGAATCTATCTATTCCTTAAGGAAGAGAATCAATAAGGACATCAAGGATGAAGAGGTCCTAAGGGTAATAAGTGATGCTGTTGAACTAGGTTTTAATATTAAATTGTATTTTTTAATCGGTTTGCCCTATGAGTCTGAAGACGATATTGAAGAACTTGCAAATATGATGAAGCAAATTGATTTTATGAAGTATAATATTGATTCAAATTCTACATCTTCAATTAAATTAAACGACAATTCAATTAAATCAATACCTAATTCATCATCTGAAAATGATGCTGTTTCAAGTGCTTCAAAATCTAAAAAATCAAGGAAAAAGGATAAGAAAAACAAGTCTAGAAAAAAATCCAAGGTTTCAATTAGCTTTAGCGTGAACCCTGTCATTCCAAAACCACATACTCCTCTTCAGTGGGAAAGCTATGACATGAAGGAAATCAAGTCAAAGATAAAATATCTCAAGAAGAGTCTTAAGGGATTGGACATTAAGTTTGATAGTGCGAAGATGGGTCTTATCCAATATGTATTATCCTGTGGAGACAAGGATATTGGAAACCTTATTGAAAGGTCTTTGAATGAAAAGATCAGTATTCGAGAGTGGGGTGAAAACGCTCCAAGTTATGGTTTGGAAGATGAATTGCCTTGGGATTCAATCAATGTAAGTGTAAGCAAGGAGTTCTTGAAGTCAGAATATGAAAAGATTAGGACTGGTGAGCAGACTCCATGGTGTGAAGACGGGATATGTTACAATTGCGGAGCTTGCAATTAAAAATATATAAAATATTAATTCAAATATATTAATGTATAAATTTATTATTTTTTAATAATCAATTTTTATCATCAATTTAAAATTTAATTTTCAATAATCAATTTCAAATTGATTAAATCATTCTTATTAATTGTTATTTTTATTAAAGGTGTTATTATGTTAAATCCTGCAAAAAGAGTTGAAGAAATAGAATTATCTCTAATTAGAAAGATGTTTGAAGTCACTAATCCTGATGCGGTTAATCTAGGAATCGGAGAACCTGACTTTGATGTTCCTCAAAATATCAAGGATGCAATGAAAAGAGCTATTGATGAAGGATACACCAAATACACTTCAAACAAAGGGTTGATTGAACTTAGGGAAGCTATTGTAGATAAGCTTGCTAAGGACAACAATATAAAGACTGATGCTGAAAATGTTATAGTCACTTGCGGTGCAAGTGAATCCTTATACACTGCTGCACAGGCTTTATTTGAAAAAGGAGATAATGTGCTTGTTCCAAATCCTGGATTCTTATCATATTATACTTGTGTTCAATTGGCTGAAGCTAATGTCGTTGAACTTACCACTCCAATGGAAAATGAATTCAAGATGAAAGTGGAAGACGTTCAGGAAAAGATTGACAAGAACACAAAAGGATTGATCATCAACTCACCTTCAAATCCAACAGGTGCAGTAATGGATAAGGAGGATATCAAGGGAATTGCAGACTTGGCAACAGACCATGACTTTTATATCATTTCCGATGAAATCTATGAAAAGATTATTTATGGAACCAAAAACCACTCTCCTGCAGAATACTGTGACAATGTAGTTACAATCAACGGTTTTTCCAAAACCTATGCAATGACAGGCCTTAGAGTAGGTTATATGGTTGCAAATGATGAAGTTACTGAAAATATGCTTAAGGTTCACCAATACTGTACTGCAAATGCACCTTCTGTTTCTCAAGTTGGAGCTATTGAAGCTCTTACTGGACCTCAAGACTCTGTTAAAAAGATGGTGGCTGAGTTTTCAAGAAGAAGAGACTTGATAGTTTCAAGCTTAAACGATATGGGATATGAAACAGTGGACTGCAAAGGTGCATTCTATGTTTTCCCTAAAGTTGACAGGCCTATGGAATTTGTAAAGGCTGCTGCAGAAGCAGGAGTGATATCAGTTCCAGGATCTCCATTTGGTAGCTTAGGAGAAGAGCATGTAAGGATGTCATATGCTAATTCATATGAAAACATTGAAAGGGCAATGGATATCTTAAAGGATTTGGATTATTAGATTTTAATCCATTTAATTTTATTTTAAATTTTGCTTTAAATTTTATTTTAAATTTTATTTTAAGAGATTTTTATAATTAAAAATCTTTTATTTTTTGCATTTTTTCAACTTTTTTTAATAAGAATTATATATTAAAACTTACAGAATATTAAGTGGTAATAAAAATATAAAATTTTGTATTACATAATTGATTTTTTTTATAAGATTAGTATTATTTTTAAACTAAATCAATAAGTAAAATATAAATTAATAAATTAATAAATGTTAATTTGATAACTAGATTAAGTATTGAATAATTATTTAATCAATCAATGAACATAAAGAATGGATAATATGAAAAAAGAGGATAGGGAAAGGTTAGGAAAAAGGGCAGCTTATGTAGCTATTTTAGGAAATATTTTCTTAACTGTTTTCAACATCGCTGTAGGGATAATGTCCGGAAGTTATGCGCTTATA
>JAEEWY010000014.1 GCA_016291275.1 Methanobrevibacter sp.
AGTTTTTTGCCTTCAACGAGGAAGATGTTTTCTCCACTACCTTCTGAAACGTGACCTTCATAGTCGAGCATGATTGCTTCGTCATATCCGTTATCGATAGCTTCCAGTTTTGCTAATTGGGAGTTCATATAGTTAGCTGCACATTTTGCGAGTGCAGGGAAAGTGTCCGGTGCTGGTTTTCTCCAAGAGGAAACACCAATGTCTACACCATTTGCCATTCCTTCTTCTCCTAAATATGATCCCCATTCCCAAGCGGCAATAACTACATTAACAGGACAGTTTAATGGGTTTACACCAAGTTCCCCATATCCTCTGAATACTACAGGGCGTATGTAACAACCGTCAAGGTCATTTACGCGAACTGTCTCTACGATTGCTTCTTCAATTTCTTCTTGGGTGTATGGAATGTCAATCTTATAAATTTTTGCAGAATCGAATAAACGTTGTACATGCTCTTTTAAACGAAATACGGCTACGCCATTTTCATTTTTATATGCACGAATTCCTTCAAAAACACCTGTACCATAATGGACAACATGAGAAAGTACGTGAATGTTTGCATCTTTCCAATCTACCATGTTTCCATCAAACCATATTTTGCTAGCTGTGTCATCCCAAGCCATTTTATCACCAATTATTTTATATATATTTATTTACTAATAAAATTTTCTTAGGCAAAATTTAAAAAATAGAAATCTATATATATTAGTAAATTTATAATATTATTTGTTGGTTCCGTGGTCTAGTGGTATGATACCTCCCTTACAAGGAGGGGATCACGAGTTCGAGTCTCGTCGGAACCACTCAATTCTATTTTTTTAAGATTTATTTTGATTTAACCTGACATTTTGCTCTTTTTTCTGTGAATAACCTGTTTTAAAAAACTTAAAATTAATGTTTCAATAATGACCAACTGTTTTATGATAAACCAACAAATCAGGACTAAAATATCAAATAATAAAATTTAAATACTTTCTACATTAAAATTTTAATTATCAAAAAAGGAGACTAAATTATGGTAGTTAAAATTGCTATTATTAAAAGTGGTAATATTGGTACTTCACCAGTAATTGACCTATTGTTAGACGAAAGAGCAGACAGACCAAATATCGATGTAAGGACATTTGGATCTGGTGCAAAAATGAACCCAGAACAAGTAGAAGACGTCGTACCTAAAATAGACGCTTTCGAACCTGATTTCGCAATTTTCATTAGCCCAAACCCAGGAGCACCTGGACCAGCAAGAGCAAGAGAACTCTTATCTGAAAAAGACATTCCTGCTATTATCATTGGTGACGCACCTGGTAAAGGTAAGAAAGATGAAATGGACGAACAAGGTTTAGGTTACATTATTGTTATGGCAGACCCAATGATCGGTGCAAAAAGAGAATGGTTAGACCCAACTGAAATGGCTATTTTCAACGCTGACATCATTAAAGTATTAGCAGAAACCGGTGCTTTAAGATTAGTACAAAAAACCATTGACGGTGTAATCGAAGCTGTAGAAGCAGGTAACGAAATCGAATTACCTAAACTCATTGTAACTGCTGAAAAAGCTGTAGAAGCTGCTAAATTCCAAAACCCATACGCAAAAGCAAAAGCTATTGCTGCATACGAAATGGCTGGTGCTGTAGCAGGTTTAGACATGAAAGGTTGTTTCATGACCAAAGGTTTCGAAAACTTCATTCCTTTAGTAGCTGCTGCTCACGAAATGGCTGCATGCGCTGCTGCATTAGCAGCTGAAGCAAGAGAAATTGAAAAATCCAACGACACTGTATTAAGAACCCCTCACATGAAAGAAGGTAACGTTGGTTGCAAACTTGATTTAATCAGCAAACCAGAATAAGTGTCGAGGATTTAAGTAGCTTTTCAGCTACTTATTTTTCTTTTTTCTTTTTTAAAACAAATTCAAATCAAATCAAATAAATCAAATCTCAAATCAAAACCAAAATTTACTTTTTTTCTTTTATTTTAACTCAATTTCAAAACTTTGCATGCCAATGTTTTATTCGCATGATTACTAACTTTTTTACTAACTTTTTTTCATTAAATTTTTAAAATTATTGCATTGGTGTAAAAGTGCATATGTTAAAAAATAGAATAATGTTTTAAAAATTGAAAGTTTATAAAAATAAAGTTTAAAAGAATTTGAAAAATTAAAAAAAGTAAATTAATAAAAGTAAATTAGAAAAAAAGAAATAAAAAGATATTCTAAAGAACACCTTTAGTGCTTAAGATTTCATCATGCTCTATTTTACAGCCATCATACAATGATTTTGCAAATGCCTTGAAAAGAGCTTCAGCCTTGTGGTGATCATTTGCACCTTCACAGGTTCCATAGATATTGATTTTTCCGCTGGAAGCAAAGGATTCAAAGAAGTGAACTACAACATCACTGCTTAAGTCACCAATCTTGTCATGCTTGAAATCCAAGTCCATATTGCAGTAGCTGCGGCCGCTGATGTCTATGGCAACAGTTGCAACTGAGTCATCCATAGGGACAATAGCGTGACCCATTCTTCTGATTCCTTTCTTGTCGCCAATAGCTTCTGCGAATGCTTCACCTAACAATATGCCAACATCCTCTACAGTGTGGTGATCATCGATTTCAATATCACCTATTGCCTTGATTTTCAAATCCATAAAGCTGTGTTTGGAAAAGGATTCTAACATATGGTTGAAGAAATTGACTCCGGTGTCAATATCGTATTTTCCAGTTCCATCAATATTTAATTCTATTTCAATATCTGTTTCAGATGTCTTTCTTGAAACTTTAGCTGTTCTAGTCATTGAATCACTCACTGATTAAAGTTCTTATACATATAATTAAACATAATACAATTTACAGAAAAATTTTAAACTATATTTAAATTAAAATAACGATTAATTATTTACTCATCTGGTGCATTTCTCATAATTTTAATTGCATCTGGACCGCATTTCATTGCACATAATGTACAAACATGACAATAATCTAAATTTGATACATGTGCAACAGTATCAATAGTCCAAATATATCCTCCTTTAGGACAAATTTCCTTACAATTTCCACATGCAGTGCATTTGTCCTCATCAACAATAATCTTTAAAATAATATCACCATGAATAAATCTGTAAATAATCTTATTTTATTTAATCTATATAAAACTAATGGCCAAAATCCTTAAAATGTTATTAATTTAAAAAAGATTATAATTTTAAGGTAGCTATTGACAATGCCTTAAATCCAATGTAAACCTCTTTTCCCAAACTTAAATCCAAGTCCTTACCTGCAGATAAGGTAATGTCTGAGAAAATGTTCACGCCGCCAATGTCGATTCTTACACGGACCATCTCATCCTGAAGTCTCATTTCAGTGACTTTTCCCTTGAAGATGTTTCTGATGCTGGATGCTTGAGGCTCCAACATTATGAAGATATTATCATAGCTTATTAAAGCGAGAATCTTATCTCCAACCTTATATTCCTTTTTCAATGGGATTGTTATGACCAATTCATTCATTTGAATTTTCATGACACCTTTTGACTTGTCAACTTCAAGAATTTCCGCTTCAATCTCATTGGTTTCGCTGTGAAGTTCCATGATTGCATTGATCTTTTTGCATTCCTTTAGAATCTGCAAGCCCTCTTCGGTAAGAGTGGTGCTGCCTCCACCACCGCTTCCTCCTTTTTTAGTGTTTACAATAGCTATATCCAATGTTGATTCAATCTTATCGATATAGTTTAAAGCAGTTCTGTAGGAAATTTTAGAACGCTTAGCAGCTTCTGTAATTGATTCGCTTTCATTTATATAAATCAACAGATTGAATTTCTTTTGATCCAATAGAAAAGAATTTCCATCTATATTAATCTTATATTCTACTCCAGCTTTTACCTCAGTCATTTTAATCGTCCCTTTTACCTTAATTATTTTTAAAAAAATTACCCAGAGTGATATTTAATATATACTTTTTATTAATTAAACTTATTCATTTAAATCTACTATCGTGCATAATTTGAAAATTAATTTTTGATTATATAGTGTTTTAAGATAAAAAAAGAAAGGATATTTATTTTGACACGTTATGATAAATATATGTAATCGATAATTCATTCATTATTGATTTTTTTAAAAAATCGATATGAATCTATTAAAAAAATACAACATGTTTAATTTGTTAAAAAAATAATGACAGAACTAATAAAAAAGTAAAGATGAAGTTTATGGATTATCTAGGAGCTGTATTTATCAATGATATCCAATAGCTTATTTGCATATTTGCTTAAAGGACCTAGTTTTCTGGTGAATCTTCTAAATCCTGCCACATCATCATGGGATAATGTTCTAAGTGCCACTATTGCAATCATGTAGATTATTGGACAGATGATCAATCCTGCAATCAATCCATAGCTATTGTTTGGAAGCACAAATGCCGGCAATGCCATAATCAATGAAGCTATTGTAACTTTAGTTAGGAATGCATAAGGGGCATGGGTTTTTGTTAATCTGAATTGCAGCAGGAACATAGGTATCATCATTATGAATGAAGCTATTGTAGTTGCCAATGCTCCACCTTCGATGCCGTAAGTTGGAATCAAGTACCATCCGAGTCCTAAAGTGATGATACATCCGAATATCAATAGATACATTGGGATTCTTGGGTTTCCAATACCTTGAACGATACTGCCTGAAATTGTATATATTGAATAGAATGTCATACCTAAAACAAGAATTGCAAGAGACATTGCACCGTTCATGTAAGCGGAATTGGTGAAGTATACAAGTCCCATGATTTCCTTTGCAAAGATAGCTATTCCCACACACATAGGAATTACAAAGAACATTCCGTATTTGTAGGATGCATTCACATACTTTTCAAGAAGGTTTTGATCCTTAAGGGCATATGCTTCAGATGCTGCAGGCAATATTGTAGTTGCAAGTGAGCTTGAAACGATTAAAGGAAGTCTTGAAATAGGGTCTGCCGCTGTAAAGTAACCGATTGCAGATGCAGCTAGGAATCCTCCCATAAGCAAGGTACAGATACTGTAAATACCCATTTCTGCAAGTGCAGTGATTGTAACTGGGATTGAAAAGAAAAGCAGTCTTTTTGCAAGGCCCAATTCCTGTCTGAAAGTGAACTTGAAGTCAGGATTTGCAGGGGGGATATATTTTCCCATATACCTTTTAAAGATATATACTGCAGACACTGCTGATGCTGCAAAACCAAGTACAGAACCTAATACTGCACCAAAAGTGGATAATCCTAAAATTACAAGTGCAGTTGCAAATAGAATCATGAATATCTGTTCAATTGCACGGGTGTAAAGGATGTATTCCATCTTGTAGACACCTTGGAAAGCACCTCTAAATGCACCAACGATTACACTGAACGGAGTGATTAAACCAACAGCTTGAAGCGGCAATAATGCCTCTGGCTTATGGTAATAGTTTGTAATTATAGGTGCGGCTACAAATACCATAATCAGTCCGAAGAAGAATCCTAAAAAGACCATTATCTTCAGTGCTGTGAAAACGGTTTGGCGAGCAAGATCCTCTTCATCAAGAGCATTGTACTCAGATACGTATTTAGCTATTGCCGGTGGAAGCCCTGCTGCAGACAAGACCTGGAATATTCCTTGAAATGGAGTTGTAAGTCCAAGTATACCATATGCTGCCGGTCCTAAAAGTGATGCCATAAGAAAACGGTAAAGGTATCCTCCTACACGGAAGATAACATTTCCTATTAAGATAATAGCGCTTCCTTTTGCTACTTTAGAACTTCCAGTCGCTTCTCCCATATTCACACCATAAGAATTAAAAATAGATTTTTTAAGTTAATTAAGATGAAATATAATTTTTTACTTAATTAAATTATCTTATTTAATATATATTGCAATTTTATATAAACTTTTAGTTAATTATATTTTCAATTACATTTTTAATTATAATTTCAATTATATTAATATTTGATACAAAGGAATATATAAAATAATCTCTATTATGTTTTAAACTCTAATAGGAACTCTTTAAAATGGCTTATAGTCATGCCCAATGTTTTAAGTCCGTATTCGTCTTCCTTTACTCCTTCTGCACCATCATCCTGTGACCATAGGCACGCTCCTAAATTAGCGCCAAAGGATCCTCCACTTAATGGAATTATTTTATTCAAAAGGTAGAATGTATTTATTTGTTGAATAGCCAGTTCTTGACCACCTGACCTGTCTCCACCTACAACTATGGAAATCCCCACCTTGTTTTTGAAAATGTCCAAGTCTTCCATGATCATCGCTTGGCATCTGTCAATCACGGCCTTCAGTTGTGCAGAGATGCTTCCGAAATGGATTGGACTTGCCATTATGATTCCATCTGCCTCTTTAAGAGCTTTGTAAATCTCATCCATGTCATCAGATATTGAGCATTTTCCCTTAGTTTCTGCACATTCATTGCAATGGGTGCAAGGGGAAATGTCTTTGTCTTTTACAGATATGAAGGTGGTTTCAAATGAATCTTCCTTTTCCAATTCATTCAATGCCCTTTTCAATAGGTATTCGCTGGCACCTTCCCGTGGACTTCCGCAAATTCCAACAATTTTCATCATATTACCTCAATTATATTTTTAAAACATTCTTTCAATTTATTATATGTTCAATACTATTTTTATAAACTTTCATTAAAAGTTTTTTTAAAATTTTTTAGAAATTTGATTTAAAGTTCTATTAAGTTTCTATTTTTTGTAAAAAATTATAAAACTTATATAATATAAATCATATATTAATATTATAATGTTATTTTATTGACTAATTTTTGTCAAAAATAATAATGTTTTAATTTTTTCATAGGATTATTTATTAATGGTTATATTCTAAAATGGTGTTTTTATGGATTTAGTAAAAGGTATTGTTAAAAAATATTTTAGGTCTTACAATAGGACATTGAAGGATGGTACTAAAAAGACCTATAAGACAGAACAGGTTCAGGTCACTGTATCTAAGTCTGACAATATCTTTGAAGATAAGGAAGAAGTCTTTATCATCTCATCAGCTCAAGCAGAAGAACTCAATGACCTTGATGAAATGGTTTCTGCTTTGGAATTGCATAACACAATGTTAGTGCAGGAAAAGAAAGAATTAACTAAAAAATTCACTATTGCTGATGAAGACTTGCAAACTGCCTCTTCTGAATTGAAAGCTATTTCTGAAAAGTTAGCTATAAAAGAAGAGGAATTGGCTAAATCCAATGAAAAATTGCTTGTTATAAAAGAGGATTGCTCTGGATTGAAAGAGCAGCTTGAAGAGAATAAAAATACCATTTCCAGCTTAAGAAAACAATTGGAAGATAAGAACTTCATCATTTCAGACTTAAATGATGATTTGAACTTATTGAATGAAAAGCTAAATTCACAGAATGATGATATTGTCACTGATTCTGAATTCATAAGCAATGAACAGTTCACTTCCAGTTCAAATTCATATTCCTTTGACGATTATGTTGAATTGCAAAAGGAATACATTTCATTACTTAAAAAATACGAAAGATCTCAAGAGGATTTATACAATGAGAAAGTTAAAGTCATTCACTATAAGAATCTCTTGGACAAATTCAAAAACTTTATCTTAAGAATACAATAAGCATCTATTTTTTTAATCAATATTCTTGAAAATCTTTTTTTAAATTTAATATTTATCTAAAATTAGTTTTAAATAGCTTATTTTTTATATTTTTAAAGTTTTTAAAAAATAGTTATTATAGAAGTTAAAACTTTAATGAAAACTTCTATAAATTTATAAAAATCTTTTTTTAATTAGAACATGTCTCTTGCGTTACCTCTGTAACCCATGACCGGTTCCTCCTCCTCATCGATTTCATCATCAGGATTAGGATTCCATCTTTTCAAGTTTGGCAAGAAGTTACAAAGTATTCCAGTTGCTTCCTCTTCACGCAAATCCGGATTTCTTTTAAGCATTCTTTTTGCATGTCTAATTATCATTTCATTTATGGTAATATCAGGTTCTGTAAATTCTCCGTTTTGGAAACAGTCTTTACAGTAATCCATATTTGGGCTTCCATCTTCATTGGTTCCATAGTCATTTCTTCCCATTGGTCTGCCGCAAGAATTGCAAAATCCCATTTTCTCACCTTAATTAATTTTAGCTTAAAATGATTTAAATCAGTCTTAGATTAAAAAATTTTTTAAAAAAAATAGCTAATTAGAATAATCTAATTAGCTAACGCTTTAATAATTTTAATTTTTTCACTGAACTTAAATTTGCTCATCGTCTTCCATTACCACTCTCATGTGGTTTGGATCTACAGGCATGTGAGCTAAGAAATCTTCTGCAGCTCTTCTTGGGTCACCAGAACCGATGATGTATCTACCTGCGATGATGATATCTGCACCTTTTTCAAATGCTTCTTCTGCTTTTTCAGGAGTGATTCCTCCAGCAACAGCAGCAAGACCGCCAGTGAGTTCTTTGATTTCTTTAATGTTACCCCATGCACTTACGTCATCAAGGTTTTTACCTTCTGCTCTAAGTTTACTTTCAAGGTCAACATTTCTGTGTAAGAGAACAATGTCTGGCATGAACTCTGGGTTGAGTTGTTTGATCTTGTCAGTGAAGTTATCCACATTCATCATATCGAGGATAGAGTAAATACCTTGCTTTTGAGTTTCGTGGATTGCCTTTTCAATGGATTCGATGGTACCGAGACCGGAAATAGCAACTGCATCAGCAGTTTCGTCTGCTGCCATTTTAACTTCAACTCTTCCTACGTCCAAGGTTTTCAAGTCAGCAATAATGAATGCACTTGGTGCCAATTCTCTGATTTTTCCAACAATTCCAACACCGAACTTTTTAACAAGAGGAGTTCCTGCTTCAAGGAGGATTCTTTCTCTGTTAGGGAGTTGTTTAATGATTCTTGCCATTGCCTCTTCATTGTCAAGGTCAAGAGCAACTTGCAAGTAAGGTGGTTCGTAAAGCTTGATTGCTTTGAATCCCATAATTGCGTGAGTTCCACGATCTTTTTCGTATAATACTTTGTCAATGTCTGGGTAACCTTTCAATGCTCTTTTGATTGCAAGTTTGGTTGCTGCGTAGTTGTATTGGTAGATTTTTCTGTAATCTTGTGCAGCTGGGCTAATGAATACGCTTGCATTAATTACCCAATCTTCAGCTTTGTCTTTAGGAATGATTCCTTCTTCTACACAATCAGCTACAGCTCTACCTACAGCAGTTTGAGCTGGTCCAAAGATCTTGCTTGCATCATCTAAGTCACCAACAGTTACTTTAGGAATAATGATGGTAGCTGGTTTGGTAATTAAGTTAGGTCTGATTACACTGAGCAATGGGGTGTGTCCAACAGATAATTGGCTTAATCCATTAGCAAAAGCGTTTCCTACAGGACCGTCTTTTTCACCAATAAGTAAATCAACGTGTGCTAATTCGTCTCCGTCTCCGATAAGAGCTTCTCCTATAAACATTTCATATCCTCCAATTTTAAGAATAAATTTATAATTATGATTTTTAATTCAAATCATTTTTAAGTCATTTTTTGAATTTATTTAGTTAAATATTACATATTACTTTCGTAATAAGTAGAATATTTATACAATATAATTTATGATTTTAATACAATATATAGTTAAGTAATTATATTTTAAAAAACAAGTGAGAAAAATAAAAAAATAATTTTAAAAATTAATTATGAAAAATAAGTTAAAAAAGAAAATAGCTTAAAAAATAAATTTTGTAAAAAAGAAAAAAAATGTTTTTTTTTAAAAATAATGTTTTGATTAAAAAAAGAAAAAAGAATTATGGATAGATTACCCCTTCAGGGACTCCATAATCTTTATATTTTTGAGCTATCTTATCGATAGTTCCATCCTCATACATTTCATTTAAGGTTTCTTGGACCTGATCTCTCAATTCTGTATTGTCCTTAGCGAATCCAACTCCATACTGTTCAAGAGATAATGGGGGTTCTAAGATCCTATAATCTTTCTCATCATATTTTGTATTGATTATGTATTTCATAACATCACAATCGCCAAGAACAGCATCACAGGTTCCAGATTGCAAATCCATAAATGATGTATCATATTCAGTTATTTCATAGATATTTGCAAACCCCTCTTTCAAGTCTTTATTGTTTTCAAGAGCAGTAATAGCGCTGCTTCCCATTTCCACATCTATATCTTTTCCTTTCAAGTCTTCAATTGAAGAAATGTCGGAATCCGCCTTTACAACGAATACTTGGGAATTGTTGAAATATGGTTCAGTCCAAGCGTAATCATCTTCTCTGCCGTTGATTGTAAATCCACTCCAAATACAGTCTATAGCACCGGAATCAAGTTCAGCTTCTTTAGAGTCCCAATCAATTATCTGATGTTTCACCAATGTCCAATTGTTTCTGTCACAGACTTCTTGGGCTAAGTCTAAATCGAAACCGGTCACTTCACCATTATCGTCTGTATATTCAAATGGTGGAAATTCAACGAAAAATCCTACAACGAAATTGGTTTCATTATTTTTCGCA
The DNA here is from genome assembly GCA_016291275.1 of Methanobrevibacter sp. GTDB lineage: Archaea > Methanobacteriota > Methanobacteria > Methanobacteriales > Methanobacteriaceae > Methanobrevibacter. Next base: position 10,513 of record JAEEWY010000014.1, read on the forward strand.
CTGGAGTCATCACCTAAAAAATCAAACCAACCTGCACTAACTGAGCTAATCATTAAAAATGAAATAAGCAAAACAGTTAAAACCATTATAATTCTCTTTAAATTAATCTTAAGCCCCTCCAATAAAAATTAAAACAATCCATACTTAATAAAAATTTTACTGAATAAATTGTTCAATAATAATTGTTCATATTACTATTTATTCAATTTAATATTTAAATATAGGATTGTTAATCAATTTAAGATTTAAAAAGAGAAATGATAAAAAATAAAATTAGTTCCTATACGAACAAATAAAAAACTGTTAAAAAAAAGAAATTATAAGTTGATTAAATCAACTTATTTGAAATTAATTCTTTCAGCAACGTTTCTTGGTAAAGGAAGTCTTCTAAATGGCATTCCTTCAGTTTCTTCCTTGACTGATGCGATAAGTTCATCTGCAGTCATGTCAACTTTCTCACCAGTTTTTCTTACAGTTACATTGTAATTGTCGGTTTCAATTTCCTTGTCACCTATTACAACGATGTAAGGGATCCATTCCTTAGAAGCGTTTCTGATTTTCTTACCTACTCTGTCATCACTGTTGTCAACATCTACACGAATGTTTTCTGCTGCAATCTTGTCAGCCAATTCGTTAGCATAGTCTAAGTGCTTTTCACCGATTGGCAAGATTCTTACTTGAGATGGGCTTAACCAAATTGGTAACATTGGAGCTTTTCCATCTTCTTTTGCAGTGTTTTCAAGTAAGCTGCAGATAACTCTTTCTACACTACCTGTAGGTGAACAGTGTAAGATGATTGGGTTTTGAGGATCTTCGTTTTCATCAACATACTCGATGTTGAATCTTCTACCACTTTCCACATCTATTTGAACTGTAGGGTTTTCAATAGGTCTTCCTAAGTAGTCAATAGCTGCAAAGTCGATTTTACAGGACCAGTAGTGTTTTCTTTCAGGCAAGATTTCAAGTAATAATGGTTTGCCGATTCTTTTAGCGGTTGCTTCCATCCAGTCCTTGTGTTCATCGTAGAAGTCTTGGGTTGCTCTGAAGATAGCTTCGTAGTTAACGTCAAGGTCTACACCGGTTTGAACACACATGTCAACTTGAGCATCAAACTCATCAAGTGCTTGAGGCATGTCTGCACAGAAACTGTGCATATCAGGCATGGTAAATGCTCTGAGTCTCTTAAGACCTACAACTTCTCCTCTTTTCTCGAATCTGAAACTGTAAGTGGACAATTCGTAAACCTTAGCAGGCAAGTTTTTCCAAGTGAGGAAAGATCCGCCAAGAACTCTGAATGCACCGAAACAGCATGCAAATCTAAGCATTAAGTCTTTTTTGGTTGCGGTTTTGTATTGTCTTTCACCGAATTTTGCTGCATGTTCCCTGATTGCATCATTTGCAAGGTCATAGAAGATTGGAGTTTCGATAGGCATTGCACCTAAGTCAACTACAAAGTTGTAAACGTAATCTGCAAGCAAGTCACGGACTAATCTACCTTTTGGATACCATTTGAGGTTACCGATGTCGGATGCAAGTTCATAGTCACATAATTCCTTTTCTCTCATGATTTTTACATGTGGAGGTTCTCCTTCATCAGAAGCACCTTCTCCAAGTTCGTATGCAACTAATTTTTCTAAATCCTTGCTTTCATAGTTGTATTCCTTAGGGTCAAAGGTTTCTCCATCTTTGAAAATCAACCAGGTGGATGGCTTTTTCTCTTCCTTTTCTTCCTCTTCTTCAACATCTGCAGTGATTGTTCTTGAAAGTTCGGATAATGGGTGTCCTTTACAAGAAATTTCAAATGCCTTATACCAACCGAATGGTACTCTAAATACATCCAATCCCTCTGCTTTAAGTGCTTCCTCAGCATCTTTCAATATTTGCACAGCTACTTTAGGTGCACCAAGGGATGAAGAAAGGTGAGCATATGGGTACAAGACGATTTTTTCTGCATTGACTTCTTCATTGGTTTTAATAACTTCAGCAACTAAATTCTTGACAATAGCGCTTGGGTTTTCCTCATCCTCTTTTTCAATGGATGAGAAAACAACCAAAGCTTCATCAAAAGCTCCATTTTTTTGAGCTTCCTCGATTTCTTCAGCTACTGGAGTTTTGTTTTTTACTTGATATTTTATATAATCAGAGTGAATAAGTAAAACTCTCATATTTTCACCAGTTTTTGTTTTAAAAATAATTTATTGATAAATATAATGTACACAATAATATTATAACTTTATTTTTTATATTATTTAATTATTAGTAATAATCGTGATTTCAAAATAAGTAATTTTGAAACTAAAATATATTGCTGAATTAAAAAAATTGAATTAAAAATAAAAAAAGATTTTAGATTAATGGGATTAATCTAAAATTAATTTCAAATCAGGATTTTCGAGTGATGCATCCTTAAAAGTAGCTATTAGATCTTCTTCAAGAATTGAACTGTCCTTAATGATGATTATCATATCAGGGAGTTCACAAAGACAATCGTATAATGCATCAAGATTTTCACCGTAATACTCTGGGAAATCCAGTTTTTCCTTAATGTATTCATGGGGATTCTCTTTCATTTCTTCCCCATACAAGACTATTTCATTCATGTTATCTATCATCTTCTTTAGTTTTTTTCTAAGTCTTCTATTTTCCAATAGTTTATTTGTCATAGTATCATTTCTAAGTAATTTGCATATGCAGATTACAAGCAATTTAAGTTAAATGCTCAAAGCTTGCATAATGGTCTCCAGTATAGTAAACTTCAAAGTCATCAGTGGAATAAACTATTCTTTTCGGTCCTCTGCTTGATGCACCTAATGTATCAATATCACATTCCCTATACTCATGGGTTATAGGCAAGATTGATTGGCGGTTTGTAAATATGTCCCCTCCAATGCATTTTCCAGGAGCATATTTTTCAACACTTCCACCATGCCATCCAAGAGCTTTCGCCTCTCCTTTGGTGATGTAATTTGAAGGAAGCTTGTGATATGTGCTTATATAGGCTGCAACTTCTTCCTTAGAGTCGTAAGTCCCATCTTCTGTGATATTAATGTCATCTAAAGCAAGTGTAGAAGAGCCAGAGTCTGAATCATCTCCAATGCAACCGCTTACTGCAACAACAGCAAGCAAGACGATTAATATCACTCCAATAATTTTCCAATTTTTCATTTTCAATCCCTTTTCATTTTATAAAAATATTGGTTAATCTTAATTTATTTTTTATTTTTAATAAAATTTTTTAAGTTTTTTATGGGATTATTATGTTTTTAATTAATTTTTTTAGTTTTTTTAAACATTTAATCCAGTTTTAAATTAATTTTTTAAGTTTTTAAATAATTTTTCTAAAAAACTTTCTTAATCAGATTAATTTTTCTTAAAGTATATAAAATATTATGAATATAACTTTAATAGTACAATTATTGGTTTATTTAAAATCAAAAATTTCTATTATTTATTTTTATTTGCATATGAGAGGAATCTTTGTGGATAAGAAAAGGATATTGATCATTGTAACAGGAAGAGGTATAGGCGGAGATGCCGGTACAGCATTGAATGTTTACAATGCACTTGAAAAAAGAGGATATGATTGTGAAATCGCTTTGGATGAGTCCGCTCCAGGATTATTATTCAAAAAGAATAATATCGGATGGAATAAGGTTATCATACCACAGGCTGGAGGTCACTCTGCAACAATCATGACCACAATTAAAGCAGGTATTCGTGCTATCAGAGGTGTTCTTCAAACAAGAAAGCTTTTGAAATCCAAGAAATTCGATTTGGAATTAGGCATTCTTGGGGGAGGAGCTATTGTTGGCGCTCTTGGAGCAAAATTAGCGAGAATCCCTACTGTAAGCCTTTTGATTACTCCACTTGACACTAAAGTATGCAGTCATATTGGAACTCCAATCATACTTCCTGAAAACAATCTGTTTTTAGTTGAAGATGTTCCAGAGAATATGGTAAAGTCTTTCTCCCCAGTTAGTGATAGCATTACCCATGGGGATAAGAACAAGGCATTGGAAAAGATTAAGGAACACTCTAAAGAAGCTAAAGAGAGAAATCCTGATGCAATCGAGTTCGATGAAAACAAGCCAACCATAGTATTTTCATCCGGTTCCTCATTATTTGAAAAGACCGCTCAAGCAATCAATCAATTCTCTAAATACTCTGATAAGTACAATCTTGTTTTATGTGGTGATCCTTTAAATGAGTCTGTCCTTGATTATATCGATGAAACCAAAATGATCAATGTCGGTTTT
>JAEEWY010000015.1 GCA_016291275.1 Methanobrevibacter sp.
AAGTGGACATAGCCGCCGCAAGCAATGACAATAGGAAAATGTATACGAACCATTCTGGAAGTGCTGTTGAAATAAATGTTGGTATGATTGAATCCATGTTTCCGCCAACATAATCAATTGAAATCTGTCCGAAATTCTGATAGAAGTATACATTAGATAAGGAACCTACAATATAAGCGGTACCTGCCATTACAGCAATGAATATAGCACCGATTAAAAGTGATCTGTGTAATTCCTTATTTGATTTTACAGTCATGAATCTTACAGCAAGTTGTGGTTGAGCTAATGCACCGATACCTACACCCATAATGGTTGTAGTTACAAGAGACCACCAGAATGGACTTCCAAGTGTTGGGAAACTTGTCCAGCCAGTACCACCTTCAGCAATAGCATCAGGAGGATAAAGGTGAGCCATATTGGTAAGTGCGGTATTTGCTTCGGTAACACCACCTAATACCCAGTAAATGAATACAAGTAGAATTATCATACCTACAAACATGATTGTTCCTTGCAATGCATCGGTATACATAACACCTTTTAAACCACCGAACAATACATAAGCACAAATTACAACTGCAAGCACTAAAAGCGCTAAATTAAAGTCAAGCATCAAAGAACTTTCCATAAATCTTGCTGCACCAATAAGAACTACCGCTGCATAAATCGGCATAGCACAGAAGATTAAAATTCCACTAAAGTACTGTATGAATTTACTATTGAATCTACGGCCTAAAAACTCTGGGAATGTAAGGGATCCAAGATTCTTACCCATTCTACGAGTTCTTTTACCGAAGAATACGAATGCAATGAAAATACCTACAAAAATATTTAAGAATACAAGCCATAGTATACCCATACCGTATTTACCTGCAACCCCTCCGAAACCGACTATAGCTGCAGTGGAAATGAAAGTAGCCCCATAACTTAATGCCATGATATATGGGTGGGTTTGTCTACCTGCAACCATAAAGTCTTCAGAGGAATTGGTTCTTTTCCAAGCAAGGTATCCGACATACCCTACCATAAGAAAATAAACGATAAAAACTATTCCTAATAAAAAGTAATTCATTCAAAAACCTCTAAATAAAGATTAATATTAAAAATAATAATTTAATAATAATTTACACATTAATTTTTAATGAATATTATATATAAATTTTTTTAGGAATTCTTAAAAGTACCATGAAGAACTTAATTAAGTCTTAAATAGGTTAATAGATTAATAAAATAGAATTATTTTAAAAATAAAAACTAATATGTGCAGAAATGAACAAAAAATATACATTTAAAACCTCTAAAAGACTTTTTAAAATAGTAACTATATTAATGATTAAAAATAAAATAAGTAATGTTACTAAATTATAAGTTTATGAACTATTTTATAAAAAATTTTAAATTTATAATATTAACTAAATAATTACTCAAAAGACATATTGAATCATTGGAGAAATTATATGATTTGGAATGAAAAAGCAGAATGTATGGATAGGGAAGAAAAAGAGGAAATGCAACTTGCCCTATTCCAGCAACAAGTAAAAAGAGTATATGAAAATGTGCCATTCTACAAGAAAAAGTTTGATGAAGCAGGATTCCATCCGGATGACTTGAAAACTCTTGATGATGTCAGCAAAATACCATTTACAACCAAGGCAGATTTAAGGGAAGCTTACCCATTCGGATTATTTGCTGTACCGGATGATGAGATTATAGAAATCCACAGTACCTCTGGAACCACTGGAACCCCTGTTGTATCTGGATACACTCAAAAGGACATTGACATTTGGGGAGAATGTACTGCAAGAGCTATTGCTATGGCTGGAGGAGACAAAAACTCAAAAATCCAAAATTCATACGGATACGGATTATTCACAGGAGGATTTGGAATCGACCACGGTGCAAAGGCAATGGGTGCAACAGTCATACCAATGTCTTCAGGAAATACTGCAAGACAATTGAAGATTATGGAAGATTTCCAAAGTGATATTCTCACTTGTACTCCATCTTATGCAATGTATTTAGCAGAATCACTTGAAAAGGAAGGATTCGATGCAGAAAGCATCAGTTTGCATGCAGGTATTTTTGGAGCTGAGATGTGGACTGAAGAAATGAGACACAGCTTAGAGGAAAAGCTTGGAATCACTGCACATAACATTTATGGATTGACTGAATTGATGGGACCTGGAGTCTCTACCGAATGTGAATACCAAACAGGATTGCATATTCAAGAGGATCACTTCTATCCTGAAATCATCGACTCTGAAACTGGAGAAATCCTTGAAGATGGACAAAAAGGGGAATTGGTATTAACCAACCTTACAAGAGAAGGAATGCCAGTTATCAGATTCAGAACAAAAGACATTACTGCACTTAGAAGAGATGAATGTCCTTGTGGAAGAACCACTGTGAGAATGGATAGAATCACTGGTAGAAGCGACGACATGTTAAAAATCAAAGGAGTAATGGTTTACCCATCTCAAATTGAGGCTGCTATCTTGCAAATTGAAGGATTAACTGCAAACTATCAAATTCATGTATCAAGACCAAAAACTCTTGACGAAATAGAAGTTAAAGTGGAAACTTCACCTGAAGTCTTCTCTGATGAAATGAAGAAGATTGAAGAATTTGAAAGAAGAATTGCAAGAAAGATCCAAAGCGCTATTGGAATCAGTGTAGATGTAACTTTAGTAGAGCCTGAATCCTTGCCAAGAAGTGAAGGAAAAGCTATTAGAGTTATTGATGAGAGGAACTTTGATTAGTTGAACTTGAAAAACATACTTTATATTAATTTAAGAAAGTGATAACATGAGTGTAAAACAACTTTCCGTATTTCTTGAAAACAAAGAAGGAAAATTAAAAAAAGCTGTTAATGCAATGTCCCAAGCTGGAGTAAACATTAGAGCTCTTTCCATTGCAGACAGTTCCAAATATGGAATCTTAAGATTAATTGTTTCCGACAATGAAACAGCAATAAAAGCTTTGAAAGAAGAAAAATTCACAGTGAAAGAAACTGATGTGATTGTTGTAGGAGTTAAAGACGAGCCTAACGGACTTAACACCATGCTTGAAATCCTTGAAAAGAGAAGCATTAATGTTGAATACCTTTATGCATTCGTCAGCTCTAAAACCGAGGAAGCTATTGTTGTTGTTAAAATCGAAAACTACGAAGATGGTTTAAAAGCACTTGAAGAAGCAAATGCAAACCTATTATCAGAAGAAGATTTAGCTGAATTATAAATCTTCTTATTTTCTCTTTTTTTAAAACTTTACTTTTTTAATTTTGCTATTTTCAGATTTTTTTATTATTTGTTTTTTATTTGCATATCTTTATCCTTTAATTGTTTTTTCTTGATTAATTTAAAAAAATTAATAATATGAAAATAAGATAAAAATAGCCTAATAAAATAAAAATAAGAAAAAATATAACTAAAAAGGACAAAATAAGAAAAAAACAAATAAATAAAATAAAAATAAGAAAAAATAGTTTAATAGAAAAATAAAATATTCTATTAATAAAAAATTAAAATTCTTTAAGCAATTCAACGATTTCCTCTCTGCCATATCCTAATTTAACAAGAATAGCTTTGAGACTGTCAGAATCATCCCACTTAACTTCTTTCCATGCTTTAAAATCGTTTCTGATGATTGCGTTAATCACTAATTGCATAGTAATGAAGTCATCACTTTCAACTACCATTAAAGCATCTTTTTTATTGAACTTTCCATCCGGATCCACTAAATCGTATTTGCCGGTTTCTGTATCTAATTTCATTATTGCACTATCAATTTTAAAAGGCATTTTAACACCACATAAGATAAATAAGAAAGAATAATGGAGAAAATCTCCATAAAAACTTATAAAAAATCTAAATATTTGCTATATGATCATTTAATGATTTGACTTTTAATTCATTCTCTTTAACAGCTTCAATCGCATTTAAAGCAGCTCTTGCTCCTGCTAAAGTAGTCACATAAGGAATTCCAAGTTCAATAGCTAAACGTCTAATGGTATAACCATCTTTGGAAGCCTGTTCACCATGAGGAGTGTTGATGATCATATCAATCTTTCCATCTAAAATAGCTTCCTTAATGTTAGGGGTTCCTTGGGAAACTTTTTTGATTCTTGTAATAGGAACATCAAATATGGCATTAGCTGTACCTTTTGTAGCAAATATGTTGAATCCTAAAGCATGAGCCTTATCAGCTATTGGCTGGATTTTCTTTTGGTCCTGTTCCCTTACGCTGATTAAGAGATTTCCTTCCTTAGGCAAGTCCATACCTGCTGAAAGCTGTGACTTGTAGAAAGCAAGACCGAAGTTCTCATCTATACCAATACTTTCACCAGTGGATTTCATTTCAGGACCTAAGATACTGTCGGATTCTGTTAATTTCAAGAATGGGAACACAGATTCCTTAACTGCTACGTGATTGATCTTGATCTCTTTGGTTAAATTAAAGTCTTTGAGTTTTGCACCCATCATCAATGAGGTTGCAACTTTTGCAAGAGGAACGCCAATAGCTTTACTTACAAATGGAACTGTTCTACTTGCTCTTGGGTTAGCTTCAATGATGTAAACTTTTTCTTCATCCAATTTAACTGCATATTGAATGTTCATCAATCCGATAACATCTAATTCCAAAGCCAATTTTCTTGTATTTTCCCTAATGACTTCAAGTAAATGTTCTGGAATGGTTTGAGGAGGTATTACACATGCAGAGTCACCAGAGTGAACACCTGCTTCTTCAATGTGTTCCATAATACCTGCAATGAATACATCTTCACCATCACATAAGAGGTCTACATCAAGTTCAACAGCATCTTCCAAGAACTTGTCTACAAGGATAGGATGTTCTGGGGAAACCTTTACAGCTTCCTTCATATACTCTTCAAGTTCTTCTACACAGTAAACGATTTCCATTGCTCTTCCACCGATAACATAGGATGGACGAACAAGAACTGGGAATCCGATTCTTTCAGCGGCTTCTCTTGCTTCATCAAAGGAATTAGCCAATCCATAAGGAGCTTGACGAATATTCAAATCGTTAAGCACTTCAGTGAATCTTTCTCTGTCTTCCACTCTGTCAATGCTTTCATATGGAGTACCTAAGATCTTGACTCCTGCTTTTGCAAGAGGGACAGATAGGTTAATTGAAGTTTGACCACCGAATTGAACGATTACACCATCAGGTTTAACTTGTTCAATGATTCCCATAATGTCCTCAAAGGTTAATGGTTCAAAGAACAGTTCATCTGAAATGTCATAATCGGTACTTACAGTTTCAGGGTTGTTGTTTACAAGGATAGTTTCAATTCCTTGATCTTTTAATGCGAGAGAGGAATGTACACAACAGTAATCGAACTCAATACCTTGTCCAATCCTAATTGGACCAGCACCGATAATGAGGATTTTCTTGTTATCAGTTTTAATGAGCTCATTACCTTTGTCATAACTACTGTAATAATATGGAGTTTTTGCTTCAAACTCTGCTGCACAGGTATCTACCATCTTATAGGATGGCTTGATGTCAAACTTATCAAGAAGTGCCTTTACATCTTCTTCTTTAATTCCTGCGAGTTTTGCAAGAGTGAAGTTAGAGAATCCTAATTTTTTAGCCTTAAGCAAGAATTTTTCATCTTCAAGTGCTTCTTTTGTTACTTGCTTTTCAAACTCTACTATGTTTTCGATTTTGTATAAGAAGAAGGCATCCATTTTGGAAAGTTCTGCAAGTTCTTCTACACTTCTTCCATCTTTTATAGCAGAGTACATGTGGAATAATCTTTCATCGGTAGGATTTGCTAAATTATCTTCAGTGTATTCTAAATATTCAAATCCATGCAATCCAATGTCTAAGGAACGAATAGCCTTTTGAATAGCTTCCTCATAGGTTCTACCAATAGCCATTACTTCCCCAGTCGCTTTCATTTGAACTCCGATTTTTCTGTCAATTCCTTTGAACTTGTCAAATGGCCATCTTGGGATTTTAACTACGATATAATCGATGGATGGTTCAAAGGAAGCAGGAGTTTCCTTAGTAATGTCATTTCTGATTTCATCTAAAGTGAGTCCAAGCGCTACTTTTGAAGAGATCTTTGCAATTGGATAACCTGTTGCCTTAGATGCGAGTGCACTACTTCTACTTACACGAGGGTTTACTTCAATGATCTTATACTCATTGGTTTCAGGGTTTAAAGCAAATTGGATGTTACATCCACCATTGATTCCCAAGTTTCTAATGATCTTGATGGAAGCATCCCTTAATCTTTGACATACTTCATCATTAAGGTTTTGAATAGGAGCAACTACAATACTGTCTCCTGTATGTATACCCATTGGATCCACATTTTCCATGTTACATACAATGATACATGTGTCGTTTTTGTCTCTCATTACCTCAAATTCGATTTCTTTCCATCCAAGAACGGATTCATCGATTAAAACTTGGTTAATGTAACTCATGTCAAGACCATGAGTGGTAACTTCAATAAGCTCTTCCTTATTATGAGCTACTCCACCACCAGTACCTCCTAAGGTAAATGCAGGACGTACAATTACAGGATAACCGATTTCCTCAACAGCCTCTAAAGCCTCTTCAACAGATTCAACTGCATGACATTTAGGAATAGGTTCATCTAACCTATCCATAAAGTTCGCAAACAGGTCTCTGTCTTCCACATCTGCAATGGTTTGAACATCAGAACCAATGACCTTAATGCCTTCCAATAGTCCTAATTTTCCAAGTTCAGTTGCAATGTTTAAACCGGTTTGTCCACCCATAGTAGGCAAAATAGCATCAATATTCTCTTTTTCAATAATCTGAGCAACAAGTTCTGCGGTTAACGGTTCAGTATAAACAGTATCTGCCATATCCATATCAGTTTGAATGGTAGCAGGATTACTGTTTACAAGAACAGTTTCCAATCCCTCTTCTCTAAGTGATTTACAAGCTTGAGAACCAGAGTAGTCAAACTCAGCAGCCTGACCAATCTGAATAGGTCCAGAACCAATTATAAGCACTTTTTTAATATCCTCATCAACAGGCATATTATCCTCTCTCAATCCACATTAAAGTAATAATTTTATAATTTTTAAAATTTTAATAATTTAATAATCAATTAAATATAATCAATTAAATACAATGAAATTCAAATCCTAGTACTCCTTAATCATTTTTCCAAACTCTTCAAACAAGACTCTTGTATCATTTGGACCAGGACCAGATTCTGGATGGTATTGGATAGTTCTTAAAGGCAATTCCTTATGCAAGAATCCTTCAGGGGTACCATCGTTTAAGTTTATTTGGGTCAATTCCAAATCGGTTCCTTTCAATGAATCTGGATCTATAGCGAATCCATGATTTTGAGAAGTGATAAACACTTTTCCAGTTTGCAAGTCCTTTACCGGTTGATTTGCTCCCCTATGACCAAATTTCATTTTATAGGTAGTGGCACCAAATGTCTTTGCAATTACATGCTGTCCCATACAAATACCAAATACAGGGAACTTATTAATTAATTTTCCCACATTTGCAATTGTGTCAGTTAACCTATCTGGGTTTCCAGGACCTGGAGATACCATAAGTCCATTTACACCATAATCCAAAATGGTTTGATAATCAGTATCGTAAGGGAATAAAGCAACACCAATATCATTTTCCAAGAAACAATTAATGATATTCTTTTTAACACCACAATCAAGAATAGCTACAGTCTTATCAAAGTCTCCGAAAGTCTTTATTTCAGGAGTTGAGACTAAAGGAACCAAGTCTAAATCAATGATGCTTTTATGCTCTTGAGCACGAGCTACAAGCTCATCATCATCAATCTCTTCAGTAGCAAGGGCTGCTTTTAGAGAACCTTTTTCACGAATCTTCAAAGTCAAGTCTCTTGTATCGATATCTTCAATTCCAGGTACCTTAAATTCTTTCAAGAAGTCATCTAAAGTCTTTTTAGTACCGAAATTGGATAATTTCTTACAAGCTTCTCTCACTACAAAACCTTCAACCTGTACCTTATCAGATTGATACCATTCTTCACTGACTCCATAGTTACCTTCCAAAGGATAAGTTGACATCAAGATTTGCCCTTTGAAAGACGGGTCAGTAAGAGCTTCGGTATAACCAGACATACCGGTTGAGAAAGCAAGCTCACCTACAGTTACTGTTTCATAACCAAAGGCTTCACCTTTTAGAACAGTTCCATCTTCTAAAGCTAATTTTGCTTCATTTCCCATATTTTCACCATTTAATTCATTGTATTTAATCTAAAATAATCATCAAATTAATAGCGATCTAAAGTATTTTCCATAAAAAAATGATACTTTTTGCTAAATTAATTTACCTTAATTATTTATGTAATTTATTTAATTTAAACTATTCTATAAATCAGATTTTTATAAAAAAATCTCATGAAAAATTCATAGAATTTAATCAAATTTCTACTAAATATTACATTATAATATAATATCTATTATACAAAATATTTTAAGTTATCTATTCAAGAAATAAATTTTAAAAAAATAGTTTAAAAATAATTGAAAAATAGTTGAATTGTTAATAAAAACTAACTGATTATTAATAAAAATTGAACAAGAATTAATTAAAAAATAAAAAATAAAAAACGAAACTTTAAGCTAAATCTTTAGCTAAATTTTAAGTTAAATTTTAAGCTAAGTTTAATCTAAACTTTGAGTTAGAAATCAGCGTTCCTCGCTGGAGCATCTATCAAATTTCATTTGCTTTGAAATCTCTCTTTTTCTTTTTTCTGAAATCTCAGCATTCATTTGATTCATGAAATCATCAAATTTCTTAGACTCATTGGAATCATTACCTTTTCCATCCAAATAATCCTCTTCATTGGACTTGAGAAAATCTGATTTGTTTAGATTGGACTTGACCATTGAATACCTAACAACCAATTCATCATAAAACCATCTGACTGCAAATCCATCAGAACTGCTTAATGAGACTAAATGTTTTGTATAGCCATTTTTTGAATAAACAATGACGATGGAAGAATACAATGAGGATAAATCAGATTTATTAAGTTTCAAATCTATGATTTCACTATAAAAAATCTTTAGAGAGCCCATGGATTTACGTTGGAGCAATGATTTCTTTTTCAATGAAATATAATTCTCTTCCAGTGAAGTTTCAGAGATGATGTTTGAACTCATGCAGGATTTGGAAAAAGCATCTGAATCCAAAGCATATGAATCATCTTTAGAGCTTAATCTCTTTTGTGAAAAAGAAAAATTAAGAAGATATCTAGAATCTGGAGAGTAATTTGAATTGTTTTTTTCCATAATATCACTAAGAATAAAAATTTGAACTTGGTCATTAAAATGAAGTGTTAATTTTCCCATCTAAAAAGTACAATAAGATTATGTAAATCACCATAGATCCAAAATAGCAGATAACATCGAGAAAATCAAAAATTGCACCTGCTTTGATGAACAATGCCACATATTCCCAAACAAATGAAGCTAAGACAGTCACTATAATTATTAGCCAGACATTAGTCAGTTTATACGGATAAACAAGATTTAAAAAGCTTAATAACACAACAATAGCTAGAAAATCATTGAAATAAAACATGAAAACCCAATTGATTTCATGTAAAAAATGATTATTCAATAAGTAAAGAGATAAACCTACAATCAAAATAATCAGATTATAGATTCTGAAGCCATTATCATTTTTCTCTAATGAAAATCTTTTTAATAAATTCTCTAAATCTAACATTTAAATCAATGAAGTCATGAAAATTAAATAAATAAAGACTGTCTTTAATCAAAAGTCATTAAAAAAATAGCTACCAATAAAACAATAACCATTAGAATAATCAATAAGGAAGTGTTGCTGAATGAAATTGATTTATAAAATCCATTAATGCTTCCTTGATATCCATTATCATATTCCTTTTGATTATAATCCCTTTGATAATCATCTTCATTATCTGTTTCTATAATCTGCTTATCCTTTACTTCATAATCATCAATTTCAATAATGTCATCAGCCATATTATCACATCAGATTGTCAGCTTAGTTCCTCATCTAATTTAACTAATTAAAAATTTATAAATCTTTTTATAAATAATTGTCCTTATTAAATTCATTAATAAATTATAGATATCTATAAAAATAATTAAGATAATAATAAAATTATTAGATAAAAAGAATTTAAGTTGAAGGTGAAATAATGAACCAATTTTGTCCAAAGTGTGGGGCAAAACTTTATGATATCAATGCTAAGTTTTGTAGCCAATGCGGTGCTAATTTAACTGAAAAGAAGGAAATAAACCCTAATGATATGCCTGATGAAAGAATTGACTTAAGGGAAGGCATGACCAAAAGAAATACTGGAATGTGGAAATCAACCAAATGGGGAAGACGGAAGAAAAAACCAGTTAATTGGGATATGGAAAAATAATTTTTCTTAAACTAACACATAAAAATAAAATAAAATAAAATAAAATAAAAATAAAAATAAAATAAAAATAAAAATAAAAAAATAATGAAACAAATTTATTAACAAGAATTTAATAAAATTGATGATTATTGGAGATTATAAAATGAAAACAAAAGAGGAAATTGGAGAGAAAATTGAAGTATTGAATGATAAGATTGCAGGATTAAGAGCTGAAGAGGAAGACTTAACAAACGAACTTAAGGTAATCCTTGCAGGATCTGAATTGCAATCAATAATGTTAACAAGCACTTTAGTTAGCTCTGAAAGCCAAGTTCGTGACTTGCTTGAGAAATTTGAACAAAGAGCAGATGAATTAACCAAAAAATACGAAGAAGCTTCTCTTGCAGAAAATGTAGAAATGAAAAATCAAATCCATGCTATGATTTGGACAAACGATATCAGATTAGACACCATCAAATGGGTTCTTGAAGAAGATAACGAAGAAATCTAATTAAATCTTAATATGTTCACTTGTTATTAAATTAAGAGACAAAAATATGAAAAAGATTATTCCATTATTGCTTTTATCATTAATCATTTTATGCCCAATAATTGCTGAAAGTGCAGATGCAACCACTGTATTTCTGACTTCAGACAATTTGCATGAGCATGATGCAGATTTTGCAAGATTGAATGATATTAAAGAAAGAATCGAATCAAAAACCAATGGAGACATTGTTGTTGTGATTGATGATTCAGCTTCAAATCCTGGAGAAGGGACAAGGGTAATGGCAGCCAGATGCGATGTAGCGGTTTCAATAGCTGGCGCTTGTGCAGGAAATTTAGTTGACCTTGCAGATTACTCTACTAAAGTCAGCAAAAAGGTCATTTATGTCAATGCAGGTACACTTGACTTGAATACAATAAATTTCCTTAGAAGATCCTATGATGACAATTGGTCACATTACACATTTGCATCAGTCAAAAGCCCTGGAAAGTTCTTGAATGATGCAGGAATAACATTGATTCAACCTGCACAGGAATATCCTGATGATTGCTATAAAGGAATAATTGCATATGACAGCGATAATGTAAACGAATACATTGCAAATGAAATCATTAACTCAATTTATGCTGGAACAAGCGAAAACAAGCAATTGGATACAGATTTAATAGTCTATCACAAGTTAGACCCTAAATACTTAGCAGAAGATTCTAAAAAAATTGTTGATGGACATGGAAGTGACATGCAGGAATCATACGGTTCTTACACCACTCAGCAATTGCTGTACATGAGTTCTTCATACATTGGAGGATATGCTTTAGAAGTTCCTGGAGACTTTGGAGCACCAGATAATCCTCAGAAATATTCAAGCTTTACAAAAGGGGAATATTCCTTTAACGATTACTATAATATGGCAGATATAGTTGTAGACTATATGAATGAACATGGAAAAGCGCCAGATTCCATTAATTATGAAGGTGCAACCATCGGTTATTATGACTTGGTTTACAATTTTGCACTTCTTACAGAAGATGACACAAGCGCAAGCACTATGAATTTCCCATCTGAAATGGCATTCCACAAATATTACAGCGATTTCATATTTGACCTCTTGCCAATAGGAATGATAATAGTTGCAATAATTGTAATCCTATTGATAGTGAGAAGTATAATAAGAAGAATAAAAAGAAGGATAAGGAGAAGAAAGGAAAGGAAATATAGGAAAAGAATGCAAAGAGAAAGATATGGCAGAAATCCTAGACAATTCCATAGGAATATAGATTCAAGATATTATTCAGATTACGATTATCCTTCCAATCAGCCAAAAAGATTGAATAGGCAAGAAAGAAGACGCAGATAAATCAAGGAGTCTAAAAATGACAGAAGCTCAAAACAATGCAAAAAATGAAGAATATATTGATAGTTTAAAAGATGAAATAAGCTATTTAAGAGAGATTCTAGCTAGCAAACTCTTTGAAGAAGATAATTTGATAAATTTCACTTGCAGAGAAATTGAAACAGATTATTCCTTGAAATTCGGAGTTTATAAATACAAGATTAAAGATTATAAGCTTAAAATCAAGAAAACAAAAAGAACAATTGAAATGATTAAGAAAATGGTTAACCAACAATCATCTAATCAATTCAATAAGGAATTAAGCGATTTAGAGGAAAATCAAATCAAGATCAATAAGACCAAAATCAATAAGCCAAAAATCAATATGAGTGAAATTGAAAGCCATATTGAAAATGAGTTTAAAGAGGAAGATTTGGAATTGCAAACAGAAACTGCAAAAGTGAATATTCTTATTGAAGAGCATAAGAACAATTTAAGCAAAAAACAGGATTTCAAACAATTGCACTCAATTTATAAGGAATGCATTAGAAAGATCCATCCTGATTTATTGCTTGAGCCAACAGACTATGAGGAAAACTTATTCTATAGCTGTAAAGAGGCTTATGAAGATAGGGATTTAGAGGAATTGAAATCCACTCAAAACCTTATAAACAGGCATGAAATTGAAAATCAACCAAAAACCTTTGAAGACTTTGAGAACTTGAGAAACAAGCTTGAAATCAATATTGAACTTGAAAATAAGGAAATTTCAAGTATAGTCAACTCCAAACCATACACCCAACAGAAGTTCCTATTGGATACAAAGAAAGTGAACAACTATAGGGAAGGTTTGGTGACATCTTTATTGGAAGTTGAAAAAGAGTATATAAAAATCAATAAAGACTTAACTGAACTTAAAAAAGAGAATAATCTTAGTTATAGATTAGATTTGACTAAGACTAATTCAAATAATTAATTTTTTTAATTTATTTAATTTATTCTATTATTATTTTAATTTAATCATTTAACTTATTTTATTATTTATTTAATTTAATTAAACTTATTTTTTGATTTATTAATTTGATTTATTGATTTATTTTATTAATTGCTGATTTTATTGGTGCTAAATAACATTACATAAGCATCAGATCCATCCTCATAGTAATTAGGAACTTTCCTATCAATTTCAAAACCGAATTTTTGATAGAAGCGGACTGCAGCTTCATTATGGGATTTCACTTCCAAGGTTATCCTATGAATATCAATATTCCTAAATATGCTTATTGCCATCATAAGCAATCGAGTTGCTATATGCTGTCTACGGAATTTGCTATCAACTGCAAGAGCAATAATATGGCCTAATCCTTCTTCTTTTACCCAAAAAATAATATATCCTACAATTTCACCATCTTCAACAGCTACAAGAAAACCAGCACCGATTTCATATAATTGCTGAAGAATAGCCAATTCATAAGGTGTGGAAAAGGACTCTACTTCAATTTGATACACTCTGGCCAAATCAGAAGGGACAAATTCACGAATAAACATAAAAAACACTTTAAAAATCAATGAATATATTTTTTAATCATTATTTTTCTAATTAAAAATTTATATTAATATTATTTAATTTACTCTATTAAAAAGATTTCTAAAAATTAAATTATAAGCAAAAAAGTAAGATAAAATAAAACTAAAACAGAACATATTAAATTATTAAAAGATAAATAAATTATTAAGAATAAAAAAAACTTCAAAAGGAATAAAAATGTGGAACGATTTAGAGGAATTCATTCTTAAATTAGCTATTGAAAATAGCGAAAAAACAGGCAAAAAAACAAAGATAGTTGAAATTGGAGCAGGAAAATTCCAAACAATCTCTAAGAATTTAAGTGAAAATGAAAATATTGAAATTTTAATGACAGATATTGATCCTGCAAATGAGAACATTATAAAAGACGATGTTTTCAATCCAAATATGAATATCTATAAAGGTGCAGACATCTTGTTTTCAATCAGGCCCCCTGCAGAATTGCAGGAAGCGATTATGAAAATAAGGGATGATGTTAATGCCACCCTAATCATAAAGCCATTGTTCAATGAAGATTTGAATATGAAAACCAAAAAGATGAAGTTAAAGAATTATAATCGTGCCTCATTTTACATATACGAAAGATAAAAAGTATTACACAAATTAAAATCTTAAATATTTAAATAAAATAAATTAAAGATATTAATTTACAAACTTATTAATTTATATATAAATATAGATATAAATGTAAATATAATTGTAAATGTAAAAGAATATCAAAATGATGAAATTTCATCAAAGAACTATTTTTAGCTAATTAGGAACTTGGGGATTATATTGATAGAAGAAATATTAAAACAGTACTCCACTCAAAAGGAAGGGTTAAGCAATTTTGAGGCCAATGCTC
>JAEEWY010000016.1 GCA_016291275.1 Methanobrevibacter sp.
CCTTCACTAATCAAATAGTCTGTAATGATTCTAGCCATATCAGGGTCTAATGAACGTGGAACGATTTGAGGCAACATTTCACATAAGGTTACCTTCAATCCCATTTTCTTGAATGCATATGCTATTTCAATACCAATCAATCCTGCACCGGTAACTAAAGCGCTTTGGCAGTTTTCAGCCCACTCCTTGACTCTTTTACCGTCATCCAAGGTTCTTATCTTGAATACGCCATCTAAATCAACCCCTTTCATAGGAGGTACAAATGGACTTCCACCAGTAGCCAATACCAATTTGTCATAGCTCATGGTTTTTTCCGCTTCACCTTTAGTGGAATAGGTAATTGTCTTTTTAGCTGAATCCACTGCAGTCACTTCAGTCTCAAGCATGACATCAATGTTCTTTGCCTTGTAATCATCAACAGATCTCATTACGATATCATCAAATGAATGGATTCTATCTGACAATACGTAAGGGATAGCACAAGGGGAATAAGAGACATGATTATCTCTTGTAAGTACAATAATTTCAACTTCCTTATCTAATCTTCTAAGGTTTGAAGCTGTGGATATTCCTCCAGCTCCACCACCAACGATAACAACTTTCATTTGCTCAAATCCTAAATAAATACATTATTCTTTATAGTTAGTTGAATTTTGAATTATAAACATTCTAATAAATTAATAAGAAGAGATTAATCAATTTTAAACATAATGAATAAATTTGAAAAATTATTGAATAAAAATTAATTTAAAAGAGAATTAATTAATATTAGAATTATATTAAATTTTCTCAATTCTATTATATATACTATTCTTTAAGTAAGTGAATGATTTAAAAAAATAGTTAAAAATTGATGAAAAGAAAAATGAAAAACTAATTAAAAATAAAATAAATTAAAATAAAAATAAATTAAAAAAAATAAGAAAAAAATAAAAATACCATAAAACTATAAGTATTTTACACCATCTTTAGAACCGATAATGACCTTATCAACCATTTCAGTGAACAATCCATTCTCTACAACACCAGGAATGGTATTCAACTCTTTTTCCATAGGTATAGGATTGTCTATTTTGCCGAATGCAACATCCAAAATGAAGTTGCCGTTATCAGTTATTACAGGCCCATCCTTAGCTTGACCCATTCTTATGTCCACTTTACCTCCCATATCCTCCAATGCCTTTGTTACAGGATTTAAGGACTCTGGAATGATTTCAATAGGAAGTGGGAAAGCGCCTAAAACATCCACAAGCTTGGATTCATCTGCAATGATAACAAGCTCATCTGCAGAATAATCAACAATCTTTTCCAAAGTGTGTGCTGCTCCTCCACCCTTGATTAAATTGAAGTCTGGATCGATTTCATCAGCACCATCAACAGCCAAATCGATTTCATGTTCGCTAAGGTCTGTAAGTGGAATGTTCCATTGGCGAGCAAGCAATCTTGATTGGAAGGAAGTTGGAATTCCAATGACTTCAATTCCCTCATCCCTTACTCTCATACCTACCTTTTCAATAAAGTAAAGGGTGGTTGAACCTGTACCAAGACCTAAAACTTGACCATCTTTTACTAAATCAGCTGCAGCATAACCGCAATCCTTTTTCATTTGACTCATAATTAACACCAAATAATAATCAATTATAATATAAAGTAATTATCGTTAATTGAAACTATGCATAAAAAATTAAATTATTTATCTTGAATTTTAACAATGCATTTAACCAATGCGTTTCCTTTAGGACAGTCCTTGAACTTACCTAAATCCTTTACATAAACTCCCTTCTCCTCTTTGGAGATTCCATCTGGGAAACACATATGCCTGAAATCACAGTCCTTGTTTGAACATCCTTGACGCTTGAAGTCAAAGCTTGATCCTTCAAAGACTCCTTTTGAATCAGTTAGGATAGTGAATTCTGCATTCTCAACAGCAACCACTTGAACCTTATCGTTCTCATGGATAGGGCATTTCTGTTCAACATCCCTAACTTCTGTAATTGTATACCTATGACCTTTCTTAAGGGAGTCTACACATGATGCCTTGAACCTGCAGTCCGAACATTCCTCTGCGGGCTCATAAAATACAAAGCTCACTCCTTCCTTTGCCAATTCCTTACCAATTAATGTAATCATATAATCATTCCTTATAAATTTTAAACTTATTAAACACACTAAAAACTTAAAAGGAAACATGAATCTTAAACAGATTCAAGAATAATAATCAAAGCTAAATGACTTCAGTCTTCTTAGCCAATTTAATTGCAGCATCTCTTGTAAGACCGTTATCACCTAAAATGGTGTATCTTTCTGGTCTAATTGTATGGGCAATTGTCAATGCCTCAATGATTTCATCATCATCTACACCCAATTCAGCTGCAGTTGTTGGAGCACCGATTGTCTTTAATATATTTTGAATGGATCTCCAGTTTCCACCATGCAAATGCATCATCATGATTGTCCCTACACCACATTGCTCACCATGCAATGCATGCTTTTTGGCAACTCTATCCAAAGCATGGCTGAATAAGTGTTCAGAACCACTTGCAGGTCTTGATGACCCTGCAATGCTTATTGCCATACCACTGCTGAACAATGACTTAACAACAATTCTTGCACTTTCCTCAAGCCCTTCCTTAATGCTATCGGAAGACTTTATGATAAGCTTTGCAGTCATTTCAGACAATGCAGCAGCAGACTCGCTGTATGGCTCATTTCTTAATCTGTATGCCAATTTCCAATCCTTTATTGCAGTGTAATTAGAGACAATATCTGCACAACCGGAAGCAATTAATCTAAAAGGAGAATCGTTAATGATGCCTGTATCAGCTACAACAGCCATAGGAGAATTAGCGCTTTTGGAAACTGAACCTATATCATTTTTTATGGAAGCCATTGGTGATGCTATACCATCGTGGGAAGCGGTTGTTGGAACGGAAATGAAATAGTTATGGGCATTAGTGGAAGCTAGCTTTGCTACATCAATGATCTTTCCTCCACCTACACCTAACACTACAGAAGCGTTAGCTATTCTTTCTTGTACCTTTTCAACAGACTCCATTGAAGCATCCTTTACCTTTACAACTTCAACTCCAAAGTCAGACTTTTCCAAAGCTTCTACTGTACGCTTACCTGCCACATCAAATGTATGAAAACCTGATACGACAAGAGCTTCATCAAACAAGCGTAAATTCTTGCATATTTCCCCTATGTCATCAAGGACATTAGGTCCAATATGCACTTCTCTTGGCATTTGAATTGTTTTAGAATCCATATTATCTCCTTAAAAATCAATTTTCCATTGAATAATTTTTAGAATCTATAATATTCTTAAATTTTTAGCATGTTATTTAATATTATTTTAATATATGTTTTCAATAAATTAAATAAGTTTTGTTTTAAATGCGTAAACTGAAAAACTATATAATTAATTAAAAACATATTAATAATATTATTAAATATAATACTGTCCCATTTAGGGAATTAAATTTTATTAAACTTATTATTTTATTAAATTAGGTGATAATGTGGAAAATTTTAGTGAATGGTTCCATGACATTTTAGAAAATGCAGATATAACCGATTCAAGATATCCTATTAAGGGAATGGCTGTATGGCGTCCTTATGGATTTCAAATCAGAAGAGCAACTTTAAACATATTTAGAGACTTGATGGACAAAGAGCATGACGAAACCCTATTTCCTTTACTCATTCCAGAAGCAGAACTTGCAAAAGAGGGAATTCATGTAAAGGGATTTGAAGATGAGGTATATTGGGTTACCCACGGTGGTCAAACAGAATTGAACGAAAAGCTTGCAATCAGACCAACCAGTGAAACCGCAATGTATCCTATGTTTGCATTATGGGTAAGATCACACATTGACCTTCCTATCAAGCAATACCAAGTTGTAAACACCTTCAGATATGAGACCAAACATACAAGACCTCTTATTAGAGTTAGAGAGATCACTACCTTTGCAGAAGCTCACACAGTTCATTCAAGCGCTGAAGAGGCTGCAGAACAGGTTGAAACAGGTATCGAACTCTACAAGAAATTCTTTGACGGACTTGGAATCGCTTATCTCATCAGCAAAAGACCTGTATGGGACAAGTTCCCAGGTGCAGAATACACCATGGCATTCGATACAATCATGCCGGATGGAAAGACATTGCAGATTGGTACTGTTCACAACTTAGGCCAAACCTTTGCACATACCTTTGAAATCACCTTCGAGAACAAGGAAGGAAACCATGAATATGCTTATCAAACCTGTTACGGTATCTCTGACAGAGTGATTGCAGCAGCAATTGCAGCTCATGGAGATGAGAAAGGTCTTCAATTGCCTCCTGAAATCTCTCCAAAGCAAATCACTATCATTCCAATCATCTTCAAGGATGGTGGAGAGGAAGTTATGACTAAATGTAATGAGATCAAGGATGCATTGGAAGCTAAAGGAATCAGAGTCCAAATGGATACAAGAGACATCAGACCAGGTAAGAAATTCTTTGATTGGGAACTTAAAGGAACTCCTCTCAGATTCGAATTAGGACCAAGAGACTTAAATAACAATGTAGCAATCATTGGAAGAAGAGACACTGGTGAAAAGATTGAAATCAGCTTAGATGATGATGTTGCAGAAAAAGTATCTGAATTGCTCATTGAAGTTGAAGAAAGCATGAAAGCTAATTCCTGGGCTAAACAGGAAGAGAAAATAGTAACCTTAGACAGTCTTGACAACGTATCTGACATTGTTGACGAAGGAAAGGTCGTTAAGTTCTACTGGTGTGGAGATGAGGAATGTGGAAAAGCGATTGAAGAGGAAACCGGAGTGGATATCCTTGGTATAAATGAAGAGGATATTGAAACCGATAAGATCTGTCCACATTGTGGTAAACCAGCTAAGCACTTGGCATTAATGGCTAAAACATATTAGTTATTATTTTTAAGATATTTCATTATTAGAAATTAGAATTATAGAGGAATGGAAATGGATAAGATTTATGCAATAATTCCAGTGAACCAATTTGCAAATGCTAAAACAAGATTATCTCCTTTTTTATCACCTGAAGAGAGAAAAAATCTTTTAAAGGCAATGCTAAAGGACATTGCAATCACATTAAAGCCTATTGTAGATGACATCATAATAATAAGTAAAGACGAAGAGGTTTTGGCATATGCAGAGGAATTGGAACTTACTGCACTTGTTGAAGAGGACCACAAGTCATCAAAGACTTCAAAAAATGGTGATGAAGGCCCTTTAAACAAAGCTATAAAACAGGCAATGAAATGGTGCAGAAAGAAAACAAGAAAAGTCATAATTTTACCATCTGACATTCCATTGATTGGAAAGACAAACATCAAACTCCTAATTGATCAAGCTAAAAATCTTGATTTCATCATTGTTCCTTCAAAAGGTGGAGGAACCAATGCATTGATCATCAAGCCATTATCCATTGATATGAAATTCGGAGGATTCAGTTTCAAAAAGCATATTGAAGAGGCTGAAAAGAAGAAATTGGCCCCATTGGTTCATGACTCATTCTATATGGCACTTGATGTAAACACCACTGAAGACCTTGGAGAAATCATGCTTCATGGAAATGGAACAGAAACCAAGAAATACTTGGAATCACTTGGAATCAAAGTGGAATCATTCCGTGGCCATGAAAGACTTAAGGTTACTAGAGATGAATAATTTTTAACTATTTGTCTTCTTATTTTTAATTTTTAATTTTTTTAGAATTTTATAAAAAACATTTGCGTGATATTATGATAGGACTAACAATTGCAGGATTCGATCCTTCAGGAGGAGCAGGTATAAGCACTGACATCAAGACCATGGCAGCACATGGTGTTCATGGATGTGCTGCAGTCACTGCACTCACTGCACAAAACCCTAAAAAAGTGTTTTCTGTTGAACCTGTTAGCACTACATATATCTCTGAGCAGATAGATTCTATTTTTGATGAGTACACTATCAAATACTCAAAGACAGGCCTATTATACTCAAAGGAAATCATCCAACTTGTAAGTAAAAAGGTCGACGAATACAATTTAAGCATAGTTGTTGATCCAGTGATGGTAGCTAGTGCAGGAGATGCACTTGCAAAGATGGAAATAGCTGATGCTTTAAAGAAATATCTTCTTGAAAAAACACTTCTTGTAACTCCTAATGTATCTGAAGCAGAAAAACTTTCAGGAATGAAAATTGAAACTGTGGAAGATGCAAAGGAAGCTGCATATAAGATTGGAGAATACTGCAATGTAATGATTACTGGTGGACATCTTAATGGAACAAATATCATTTACAATAAGGAAAAAGATGAATTAAGCACTTTACATCAGGATCTAATCAAATCTGAAAACTTGCATGGAACAGGATGCAGTTTATCTGCTGCAATTTGTGCAAATCTTGTTTTATTAAACGATAATGATAAAAACAGCAAAGATGAAGATAATTTAAAAATAGCTATAGAAAAATCCACCAAATTCATTTATGAAGCCGTTAAAAACGGCAGATATGGTACTTTAAATCCTAATTTTAATTCTAAAGTATAATGAAATAAAAATAAAAAAATAGCTAACTCTTTTTTTAAAGTAAAAATAATAAAAATAGAAACTAGTTAGGTTCTCCCAACTAGTGAAAATAATTTTGGTCAAGGTTTTTGACGGAAGGTCAAAAAGCTTGGGGGTTAAGGTTCCCAGACTCCTAAAAGCTTTTCAACTTCATCCTGGAAATCCAAGAACTCTCTTGATTCTCTTTGACGAGGTCTTTCAAGAGGAACCTCTACTACATCTTTTATTCTACCTGGCCTTTTATCCATGATCACAATCTTGTCTGCCAAATAGACCGCTTCATCAACATCGTGAGTGACGAAAAGAATAGTGGTTTCGAATCTTTTCCAAACTCCAATCAATTGTTCCTGCAAGGTATGCCTATTCAACATGTCAACTGCTGAAAACGGTTCATCCATAAGCAAGACAGGAGTGTGGTTCAATAAGGAACGGATAATAGCTACCCTTTGCTTCATACCACCTGAAAGCTCATGAGGATAACTGTATTTAAAGTCAGCCAATCCAACTCTTTCAAGATATCTTTCAGCAGCAGCAAGATTTTCCTCTTTACTATGCTCTCCGGATAAATTTAAACCAAACATTACATTATCTAAAACATTTAACCAAGGGAATAAAGAATATTGTTGGAAAATGAACCCTCTTTCCTTAGAAGGACCTTCTACAAGTTCTCCTCTATCGTAAATCTCACCTTCATCAGGTTCTTCCAAACCTGCAACCATTCTTAGAAGGGTTGTTTTTCCACAACCGGAAGGCCCTAAAAGACAGATAAGCTCTCCATCATCAACATGCAAATTGACATCCTTTAAAGCCATGAAATCTTTATCTTTAGTAATAAATGATTTAGAAACATTTTTTATATCAATTGCCAATATAAACACCTTTTAATAATAACTGAAACTGGTAATTTCCTCATTATTATTCCTAATTACCAGAATATTCTATCTTGTGCTTTTCTAAATCCATAATCAAATAAAATACCGATTATACCAATAATTATCATACCAACTACAACAGTTCCTGGCTGGAACAATTGACTTGCAGTCAAGATCATATATCCTAATCCTCTGCTTGAAGCAATCATCTCAGCGGATACGGTACACATCAATGCAATACTTACACCTACCTTAAGCCCTGATACAATGTAAGGCAATGCGGAAGGAAGCACGATTTGAGTCAATATATTCCAATTGTTAGCACCTAAAGTCTGAGCAGCTTCAATCAATACCTTATCGGTTCTCTTTACACCGTCAATGGTGTATACAAGTACTGAGAATACACAACCGATGAAGATAACGAATACTGCAGATGATAATCCTATACCAAACCATAAAATGGAAAATGGAATCCATGAGATAGGTGGAATAGGCCTTAAGATACTAATAATCAAGGAACTTAATCTATCTAAAGTTTCATACCATCCAAGAATTATTCCTAAAGGAATTGCAACTGCTGATGCAAGGATAATACCTGAAAATACTTTTACAAGAGTGCTTGAGGTATGCATGAACAATTTTCCATTGCTTAATAAAGTCCAAGCCGCAGTGAATACATTTAAAGGACTTGGTAAAATATAGAATGGAATCAAATGCAAACCATCAGTAAGCAAATACCAAATGATAAGAAGTATTGCCGGTACGATAAATGGTAATAATTCTTTCTTAATATCCATTAAATCACTATCTTAAATTGTTTTAATATAATTTATTAACTAACAATTAATATCACCGATTAGAAATCGAAAATCAAAAATAATTAATTAATGAATTATATCATTCATATATTAATAATTAACTTTCTTTAATATATATAATTTAGCATTTAAAAAAAGTCAAGTATAAATGAGAATAAAAAAAATTGAAAATAAATAAGAAAATTAAAAAAATAGAAAAAATAAGAATTGCTCAAATAGAGCAAGTCTTATAGATTTATAAATCTGCGAAGATTTGATCTTGAGTTAAAGGTTTTTGTAAAAGACCTAATTTTACTTCAAGGTTCATGAATGCCATTACATTTTGTTTGTAAGTGCTGTCTAAACCGGAAATGAAAGTAGTGTCTTTGATTACACTTGCTTGCAAGTCTTTATCAGGAACAATGTCTTCAGGTAAGCATGCAGCTGCTTCTGCAGGGTTTTCATTAGTGAATGCAGTTGCATTTTCATGAGCAGCTAAGACTTTTTTCAATTCTTCAGGATGATTGTTGATGAAGTCTTCTCTTGCTACAACACAACAGCATGGGTGACCAGGAATGATTTCTCCACTGGTTTCAACTAATTTACCGTCACCGTTTTTAACTGCAATGGAAGCATATGGTTCCCAAATGATCATTGCATCAACTTGACCTGCTTTTAAAGCGTCAGTCATTTGAGCAGCTTTCATGGTAGTGAATTCAACATCACTGGTTTTCACGCCAGCTTGGGTTAAAGCAGAGGTTAAAAGCATGTTTTGAATGGTTGCTTCACCAGGAGTTGCTACAGTTTTGCCTTTTAAGTCAGCAACAGTGTTGATTCCACTGTTCTTATTAGCAACGATGGAACTTCCTTCAATTTGAGCACCGGATACAACTTTTACTGGAACTCCTTGAGAAATGGAAGACATTACAGGAGTGATACCTGCATAACCAATATCGATATCTCCACTTGCCATAGCAGTCATTAAGTCTCCACCATTGTTAAATTGGGTTAATTCAACAGTAAGACCTTGATCTTCAAACATTTTCTTTTCTTGTGCAACGAAAAGTGCGGTGTCGTGATCGGATGGTAAGTGACCGATTCTTACAACATTGTCACCAGAGCCACCGCTGGTTGCAAAGTAAGCACCTACAGCTACAAGAGCTATAATAATTACAGCAATAATTGCTAAAATTTTTTTATCCATAAAAATCACTTTAATTTTTAAAATTAAACAAAAACTGTTCTTATAGAATCTCATTTAAGATTTTAATTCGTATAAAAACTTTTAAAATAATAAGTTGTTTTTTTATAAATTACTTTTATATAATTTAGAAAAAACTAATAATTTAAAATAAAGGTTTAATTTGAAATTAAAAAGGTATTTATCAATTAGCTTTTATGGAGTAATAAAATATAATTTAAAAACTTATTACTTATATTAATGATTGATAAACAAAGTATATAATGTTTTTCATTAAATAAAGGCATGATAGATTAATAGTACAAAAAATAACTGAAATAATGATGAATAAATATTATTTAAACTATTAAAAAAGAACTAAATTAAAAAAATAGCACTGAAAATAAATTATTTTTAGAAATATCTGAAAAAAATCATAATAATAACTATTTAAAGGATTTTACTTGGTTAATAATAAAATATATAACAATTGTTAAATACTAATATGCTTACATATTTGCACTATTAAAGTTACAAAAATTAGAAATGATGCACTAATAAACTAACAATGATAACTGAATTAAGTATTAAAAATTGCCAATATTAGAATAGGATAAAGATGGCAAATAATGAAAAAATAAGGATAAAAATAAGGATAAAAATAAGGATAAAAATAAGGATAAAAATAAGGATAAAAATAAGGATAAAAATAAGGATAAAAAGATCATTCATCTATATCAAAGAATTCGGGATTGCTCAATAGCTTATCCCTAAACAATTTAGATATTCTTGAAATGCATTGTCTGCTGTAATCCAACTCCTCAGACAATTGAGTGGTTGTTTTCTTATCTAAATTAAACAAGATATATAACATTACATTTAGAGGTATTTTGCTCTTATGGAAGATTGTTCCTGAAAAGTCATTGAAGTTAGCGCCGCAATCCTTGCACACATATCTTCTGGTCCTTCCTTGGTTTCCTCTACTGTTAACATTATATGATTTACATTTAGGACAATAGACTCCATTAACCCAACGGACACTCCTAAAGAATGCCATAGCTACCTGATCATCAGGAATTTCTACATTCGGATTAATAATATCTTTCATGATAACAACTATTATTATTAAAATATATATAATTTTTGACATGTTTGTAATACTTGAAAAATTAAGGAAATATAACATGAAGATTCATAAAAATCATCAGAAAATATACTATGAAAATGAAATAATCTAAACATATAAATATAATTAAAAAAATAAAATAAATAGGTTGTTGGAATTATCCAACAAATTTATGTTTATTAGGAGTAATAAAAATGAGATGTGTTGGTACTGTTGTACGTGGAATAAGAACACCTATTATTAAAGAAAACGATGATTTAGCTACCATAGTTGTAGATTCATTGATGGCAGCAAAGGAAAGTGAAGGATTCGAATTCAGAGACAAGGATATCGTTGCAATTACCGAAGCAGTTGTAGGTATTTCAGAAGGAAACTACGTAACTGTAGATGATGTTGCAGAAGACTTACAAAACAAGTTCCCATCTAAAAACATTGGAGTGACAAACCCTATCTTAAGTAGAAACAGATTCTCCATTATCTTAAAAGGTATTGCAAGAGCAATGGACAAAATCACTCTTTTAACCTCTTTCCCTTCAGATGAAGTAGGAAACGGTATTTTAGATGAAGAAGTTTTAGATAAAAGCGAATACAACTTAGGAAGCGTCATCACTGAAGATGAATATAAAGAAACTTTCGGTTCATGGAAACACCCATTCACCGGAATCAACATGATTGACTTTTACAGAGAATTGATTGAAAGTGAAGACTGTGAAGTTGAATTTGTCTTCTCAAATGATGTGAAAACAATTCTCGACTATAACACTGATGTATTGACCTGTGATATCCATACCAGAGAAAAAACCACAAAAATGCTTAAGGAAGAAGGAGCTCATGTATTCGGACTTCACGAAGTTTTAACTGAACCTGTCGGAGATTCCGGCTGCAACCCTGATTTCGGATTACTCGGTTCCAACAAGGCAACTGAAGAAAGATTAAAATTATTCCCAAAAACAGGAGACACTCTCGTTAGAGAAGTACAAAAAAGATTGATTGACCTTACCGGAAAACAAATCGAAGTTATGGTTTACGGTGACGGTGCATTCAAGGACCCTGTCGGAAAGATTTGGGAATTAGCTGATCCTGTTGTTTCACCAGCACATACCGACGGATTGGTAGGATATCCTAATGAA
Source organism: Methanobrevibacter sp. (assembly GCA_016291275.1). Taxonomy (GTDB): domain Archaea; phylum Methanobacteriota; class Methanobacteria; order Methanobacteriales; family Methanobacteriaceae; genus Methanobrevibacter. The sequence goes on from JAEEWY010000016.1 coordinate 11,677, forward strand.
ATCAAATTGAAATACGTTTCTGACAATAAATTCGCTGACTTGAAAGGAGACGAATTGAAAGAAGCAATTAAAGAAGAAATCAGACAAAAAGATGAAGACTTAACCGGACAAATGATTACCGAAGGAACCACACCAAGAGTATTGACTGACTTAATCGGTTCATTATGTGACTTAACCAGTGGTTCTGGAGATAAAGGAACTCCAGTTATATTCATCCAAGGATACTTCGATAATTTAGCAAATGACTAAATTATTTATCCTTTTTCTTTTTTTATTTTTTTATCATTTTTATTTTTTGAAAACAGCTTTTAGACTATTTTTAACAATTTTATTGTTTATTACAATTTTTACTATTTTTTATGATTTTTTATTATTTTGTCAATATTGTTTCTCTTAATCTTATTTCTCTTAAAAGAAAAAACAACAAATTTATAATATCTTCAAACATAATATCCATATAAATGATTACTTTTTGGAGATGCTAATTTGAAAAAGACAAAGATTATAGCAAGCATTGGTCCAGCATCTGATTCTGTTGAAACAATGACTGAAATGGTTAATAACGGCATGGATTGTGCACGAATTAACCTTAGTCACGCTACAGAAGAGAGCATATTGAAAACAATAGAAGTTATCAGGGAAGTTCGTAAGATATGCAATCGGCCTATTGCCATTATGTATGACACCAAAGGGCCGGAATTCAGAACATTGGAATTTGAATCTGAAGGAGTGACTCTACAAAAGGGAGATACCATTAGGATGAGCAAGACATGCATACTCGGCAATGAAGAAGAATTCGGAGTCAATCATAGTGAAGCAATCGACTTGATAGAAGTGGGAAACAAGGTGCTTATAGACAATGCTCTTCTTGAATTGGAAGTAATAGAAAAGCAAGAGGACCATGTTGTTTTGGAAGCTTTAGGAGATGGAGACATTAAAAACCATAAGACAGTTAATGTTCCTGGAGTTGACTTGAAATTGGATTTCATTAGCGAAGCTGATGAAAGGGATATCTCCTTTGCAGCAAAGCATTCCTGTGACTATTTGGCTTTATCCTTTGTAACTTCAAAAGAGGATGTTATTGCAGCACATGAAATAATTGAAGAATCCGGTGGAGATGCTCTAATCATTTCAAAAATTGAAAGCAACAAGGGAATTGAAAATATAGATGAGATCATTGAAGTCTCTGATGGAATCATGGTGGCTCGTGGAGACTTGGGAGTGGAAGTTTCATTGGAGAAATTGCCAATGCTTCAAAAGGGAATCATTAAAAAATGCCGTGAAAAGGGCAAATTCGCTATCGTTGCTACTGAAATGCTTGCTTCAATGTATGAAAGCCCAAGACCTACAAGAGCTGAAGTTTCAGATGTGGCTAATGCAATATTGGACGGAACCGATTGCGTCATGCTATCTGGAGAAACCACTGTTGGAAAGCATCCGGTTGAATCCGTTGAAATAATGAGCAGAATCTGCAAATATGTTGAATCAACTATCGATTATACAAAGCATACTGCATATAAGGGAACAATAGAAGTTAGCGATACTATTGCCAAATTGGTTATAGAGGCAGTTGAATATTTAGACATTAAATTGATAGTCACACCTACCATGACCGGTTACACTGCACGTAAGATCAGTAATTTCAGGCCAAACCCCCTTATATTAGCATGCTGCCCATCTAAGCATATTGCTGAGAAAGTGGTTTTGAACTTTGGAGTCAAGGCTGTGATAACAGACATATTCAGCAACACCTCAGAAATGGCAAGGAACCTTAAGAAAATAGCCAAAGAGGAATTCAATTTGAATAAAGGGGATTTAATAGTGATTACTGGAGGATTCCCATTAGGAGAAAGTGAAAAAACTAATTCCATAAGAATAGCAGAAATAGATTTCTAAAAATGGAAACCTATATCAAAATCAGAATTTAAAAACTTATTAATCAGTTCAATGATAAATAGTATTGAAATTAAGTGTTTAATTTAATCTTTTTTTAATTAAAATAAATGTAAATATTACTGCAAAGGTTTTAATATGAATTTTCAAAGATTGTACGAAGATGATGCTTTAGAAGAAGAGATATATGATATTGTTTGCAAAGGCCAAGACCACATCGAAGCCATTAAAGAAAACAATTCTTATCCATATCATTATTTCCTTTCTCCAATAAGACACAACCTATTTCAATGGTACCCATTTAAGAAAGAATGTAGTTTACTGGAAATAGGTGCTGGCTATGGCCAACTAACCTCATTATTCACAAAAAAGCTTGACCATGTTGTTGCAGTGGAAGATAGCCAGTCAAAATGCAATCTCATTTCCAAAAGAGCGGAAGATGCAACTGTTTTGCTTTCTGATTTTGATGATATTCAAATGGAGGAAAAATTTGATTATATCGTCTTATGCAATATCTTTGAATATGCAAAATCCTTTGTTGAATCTGAAAATCCTTATGTAGACTATCTAAACTATCTTAAAGGATTCTTAAAAGAGGATGGAGTCATCTTGCTTGCCATAAGCAATCGTATAGGATTGAAATACTTTGCAGGGTATAAAGAGGAACATACAAACCAGCTGTTCAGTGGAATCAATGGATATGAAAATAATGATTCTGTTCAAACATTTTCAAAAAATGAGCTTGAAAACATCATAACAAATGCAGGTTTTTCAAATTACAAGTTCTTTTACCCATATCCAAATCATGAATTCCCTGAACTTGTCAATACTGACAAATTGATAAATGAAATCCCATTTACTGGAGCAAGCGAGTTTTCAAGGGAAAGATATCTCTTTTTTGATGAAAATAATTTCAATATGACATTATCAGAGGAAAATCTATCCCAATATTTCGCCAATTCATTCCTCGTTGAAATCAGGGCTTCAGATAAGGATTATCCAACAGACAATATGGATTTAATAAAAATAGGCGCACAACGAAAGGATGAGTTTAACATTTATACAATCATTTGGTCTGATGGAAAAGTATCAAAAACCCCTATTTCAG
>JAEEWY010000179.1 GCA_016291275.1 Methanobrevibacter sp.
AAAAAGATCTTGAAGGAGAAATCGTATTCAAACATAAGGAACGTAAATTTTGTGTTATAAGAGGGGAAGAAAATTTTGGCCAATATGACAGTATGGTTGAAGCTTATTTTGTTAAAAAGACACTGATGGAACATGATTGGGATAGAGCTTGTCTAATCCAGAACAGGAAAATCAGAGAAGACATTTTCCTTAATCAGAAAGTTAAGTCAAGTAAGCCACAACTTCCTAAATATTGCCCTCAATGCGGTAATAGGGTTAAAGAAGAAGATAAAATATGTAAAATTTGTGGTATAAAACTTACAGGAAAATAAGAAATTTCAAATAAATAATTTAAAAAATAATAAAAAAAGAAAGAATTAAAGATTACAATGAATCTTTAATTGCATTATAACCGTTTTCAATAGCTTTTAAATTCATTTCATGGAATTTAGGAGCTAAATTGTTTTTCATTGCAGTTTCAACGGTTTCCTTTGAAAGTGGGAAATCATCATTTGCAACACATGCACCTAAAAGCACCATATTCAAGGATAAGATACTTCCAGCATCCACTGCAAGCCCATTACCTTCAATTGGATAAACTGAATCAAAATTATCCTTAAGATTCTTTACAATATCCTCAATTTCAGGATAGGTCTCTCCAGTTTGAGTCAATGTTGAAGGCACAATTGGGAAAGTGTTGAAAATCAATGTAGTGTCCTTGTTTGCCTTATTCAAACCCCTTAAAACTTCAATAGGTTCAAATGCAAGAATCAAATCTGCCTTGGATTCCTCTACAATTGAGGATTTGAAATTTCCTATCTTAAGTTCTGTTGACACTGATCCTCCCCTTTGGCTCATACCGTGAATCTCACTCATTACAACATCATAACCTTCAAGCATTGCAGCTTCACCAATGATTACAGATGTCTTAATAATTCCTTGACCACCTACACCGGAAATGTAAATACTGTAATTCTTATTATCATTACTCGCCATCTTAATCACCTTTCTTTATTCCAATAGCTTTGTTCGGACAGACTTGTATACAAACGGTACATGATTTACATAATGCTTCATCAACAACTACCTTATCATTTAGATAAGAGATTGCAGGACATGCAAGAGTCTTTACACAAGTCAAGCATTTTACACAATTGTCCTTGATTACCATAGGTGCCTTTTTCTTTTGACCCTTAATCAATGTACATGGGTATCTTGCAATAACAACAGCAACACCATCGTATTCAAGTGCTTCCTTGTAAATGTCAACAGTCTTTTTGATGTTGTGAGGATTTACAATCTTCATAAACTTGACACCAAATGCCTCTACAATATCCTCAATGGAAACAGCCGGAGCCTCATCTCCCATACCATCAACAGGAATGCCGGGATTTGGCTGACCACCAGTCATAGCAGTGATTCTATTATCTAAAATTGTAAGCACGAACTTGTTCTTGTTGTGAACTGCATTTACAAGTGGAGATAATCCACTGTGGAAAAATGTTGAATCTCCAATGAAGCTCATTACATGCTGATTGGTTGCAATTGAGAATCCGCAACCGTCACCAACAGATGAACCCATTGCAAGAAGATAGTCAGCAGTTTCATAAGGAGGAGAGATTCCTAAAGTGTAACATCCAATGTCAGATGCAAATATCATGTCTTCCTTAGCATATCCCATTTCCTGATAAGCCTTTACAGCCGCATAATAAGCGGATCTATGGGAACAACCTGCACATAATGTTGGAGCCCTTGTTGGAATGCTTTCTATAAGTTGATTCAATCCTTCTGTAAATTCCATCTTTTCAACGATTTCAATTAAATCTCCATCAAGGTCTTTGCCATTTTCTGATTTATATTCTTCTAAAAACTCTTTATCATTCACTAAATCAGAAACGACCTTATTGATGGATTCCTTTACAATGTCTGGATTGTATTCATGAACCATTGGGAAAGTTCCATCGAACTTGCCGTAAACAGGACAATCCAAATTATTCTCACCAAGAACAGCGAGAACATCCCTTTCAAGTACTGGATCAACTTCCTCTACAATGAATACTCCTTCCAAGTTTTTGCAGAAGTCATGAATCAAATCCTTTGGAGTAGGATAAGACAATGCTATTTTAAGAATATCCATACCTAAGTTTTCTTGGGAAACAACATCATAAGCATAATTGAAGGCACCTCCAGAGGAAATGACACCATATTTTCCTTGAAGTGATCCGTTTTCAAAAGAATAAACCCCATTTACTGGACTTTCATTAGCCTCCTCTTCCAGCTTTTCCATTTTTTCCGCTAATCTTGAATGCATAGAGAGTGCATTTGCAGGAACAGGGACAAATTCCCTTGGATTTTTAACAAAGTATCCTCTTAACCAATGCCCATCTGATTCTGTTTCCTTGGTAGTGGATTTAGGTTTTTCTATTCCGCCACATTCCACAATTCCTCTCATGTGAGATACACGAGTACTTGTTCTAAGAATTACTGGAATTCCAAACTGTTCAGATAAGTCAAATCCATAAACCATCATGTCCTTTACTTCTTGAGGATTTGATGGTTCTAAAATTGGAATGGAAGAAAGTCTTGAATAGTTTCTTGTATCCTGTTCATTCTT
>JAEEWY010000180.1 GCA_016291275.1 Methanobrevibacter sp.
ACTGGATTATTGTTCTTGCCTGGTGAAAGGTCCCATACAAGCGCAAGCTTTAATGATTGGATGATTCCACCTAATCAGAAGAAATGGGGATCTGTACATTCCCACCCCGGTAACAATGCAAATCCGTCCCATGCAGATTTGATGACATTTTCTAAGCATGGTCCATTTCATATAATCGTCTGTGAACCATACAGTTTAGAGACTATGAAAGCTTATAACGCTTATGGGGAGCCAGTTGGCTTTGAAGTTGGAAACTTTAGGGATGAGAATAAGGATTTGATGCTTGAGGACTTGAAGCAAATCAAAGAGGAAATTGATGAAATGGATGGAGAAGATCTAAGCCCATCATTCTTTGATTTGGATAAGGACTTGTCCTACTTCGATGATGATAAGGAAAAGACCAATAAGTATTCACATGAATTTAGTGAAATTTATGACCCTTACAGCATTTCCGATGAGGATTTGGGAGCTATTGACTTGAATCCAACTGTGGTTGAAATAGGTGGAGAGAGAATCAATGGTCAAAGTCCTAAATTAGGGATTGTCATTGAATTCAGAGATGGAAAACCTATTTTAAAAGGAGTTTCAAATAAATTCCTCGAAGAGGATAATGAAAATCAAGAATAAACAAGTATAAATCAAATAAATGATAAAAAAGATTTAAAAATAAACTATTTTTTAAAATTTTAAAAAAAGAAAAAAGAAAAAAAGATTAGAATTCAATGAATTCTAATTAAACTATTTTTTAACAATCTGCTTAAAGAATTAAGCTGGTTGCGTCATAAACGTTTTCTAATTGTTTAATCTCTTCAACAGCTTCTTTAGTAGCAGGCTCATCTAAAGTGAGAATCATGATAGCTTCTCCACCAGAGGAGTCTCTTCCAACTTGCATGATACCGATGTTGATGTTCTGTTCCCCAAATTTAGTACCGATTGCACCGATACTTCCAGGAATGTCTTTGTATTTTGCAATGAACATGTTTCCTTCAGGTTTTACATCTACCCAGTAGCCATTGACCTTAATGATCTTAGGTTCGTGCAAGTAGGTACCGTCTGCAGACATTTGGCCTGCTTTGGTTTTTGCAGTAACCTTAATCATGGTTTCGTAGCCTTCGCTGTCATCGCTTACAGCTTCAGTTATGCTGATTCCTCTTGATTTTGCAACAGTGGTTGCGTTTACAGCATTTACTGCAGTTTCAGTGATTGGGTTTAAGATACCTTGCAAGATGGTTCTTGTGAACAATTCCCTATTTGGAAGTTTAGCGATTTCACCTTTGTAAGTGATTTCCAATTTTTTGATAGGGCTGCTTGCAGATTGGGAAATGAAGCTTCCTAATTTTTCACAAAGCTCTAAGTAATTGTTGGTTTCTTCAAATTCGCTGTTGTTCATACGAGGCATGTTGATTACGTTTTTAGGCATGTCTCCTTTGAATAAGGTAATTACTTCATTTGCTACGATGATAGCTGCATCCCTTTGTGCCTCTTTAGTGGATGCTGCAATGTGAGGAGTACATACGATATTGTCCAATTCGAACAATTTGTTTTCTTTTGCAGGTTCCTCTTCATATACGTCAAGACCAGCACCGAGGATTTCTCCATTTACCAATGCATCATATAATGCATCCTCGTCAATGATTCCTCCACGTGCACAGTTAAAGATAAGTGCAGTGTCCTTCATCATCTTGAATTGCTCGGTTGAAATTGAGTGTTCAGTTTCAGGAGTTAATGGAACGTGAATTGTAATTACATCTGCTCTGGTCAAGACATCTTCAATATCTTCGTATAACTCAACACCCATGTTTTTAGCTACTTCAGGAGGTAAATATGGGTCGTATGCAATTGCATCCATTTCAAATGCCTTACATCTGTTTACAACTTGGGATCCGATTCTTCCCATACCGATTACACCAAGGGTCTTGTTTCTAAGTTCCATACCCATAAATGCTTTTTTCTCCCATTTTCCTGCTTTAGTTGACTTGTCTGCAATAGCTATTTTACGGATAGTGCTTAAGATGAGCCCCATTGTGTGTTCTGCTACAGTGATTGAAGTAGATTCAGGTGCATTTACTACCATAATACCTTTTTGGGTAGCTGCATTTACGTCAACGTTGTCTACACCTACACCTGCTCTTGCAATGATCTTAAGATTGTCTGCCTTTTCAATGACTTCAGCAGGCAATTTGGTTCTGCTTCTTATGAGAATTGCATCATATTCACCAATGGTTTCAAGTAACTCTTCAGGGGTAATGCTAGTATCAACTACAACTTCACAAACTTCTTTTAAGTTTTCAATACCTTTTTCATTTATTGCATCTGCGACTAATGCCTTCATTATTTCACCGTTTTTTATTTGAAATAAATTATGTAATTTTAATATATTGATTGAGATTAAAATTAATGATAATTATAAAGGTACTTCGTAATAATAGTAAATCTAGTTTTTGTAAAATATATTTTATAGGATTTTATACGAAGTACCTTATAATATATTATGTATTGTTTACATAATATTTAAAATATTTGTAAAATAGGTTCATTTTCATTTGTTTTTTCCAATTATTTAGGCTTTCTTCATTTTG
>JAEEWY010000181.1 GCA_016291275.1 Methanobrevibacter sp.
GGGATGGAGGAGGGGTAGACAAAGTAGTAGTCGGTGGTGGAGGAAAAGACACCCTCTCCGAAGCTTTATCCGTACTTAAAGTCGGTGGTATTATCGGTAACGTATTACACTATGACGGTATTGAAACCATTCCTATCGATGGTCTTTCATGGGGTCAAGGACTTGCTGACAAGACTATCCGTGGTGGAGTATGTCCTGGTGGACGTGCAAGAATGGAAAAATTAGCAAATCTTGTTGAATATGGCCGTTTCGACTCATCCAAATTAATCACCCACAAATTCGACAAATTTGATGACATCGAAGAAGCTATGATTTTAATGAGAGACAAACCACGTGACTTAATTAAACCAGCTGTTATTTTAGATGATTAAACCCCAAGCTTCACGAACTTCAGTTCGTAGAACCTTGACCAAAACTTTTATCACTAGTTGGGAGTTAATTCTCTTAACTAGTTCTTTTACTTTTTTTATATTATTTTATTCATTTTTTTATTTCATTCATTATTTTTAAAATCACTTTTTTCAATGCTTTTTTACTAATTCATTATAATTTTCATTATAATTTTATTTTTTCAATTTAAAATCAATTTTTCATTGTAATATTAGTTTAACAATCTTATTTTAATATTTAAACAGTTTTTAACTGCTTATTTTAAATATAAGTTTGTATAAATTAGTTATTGTATTGAAACTGCTTAAATAAGCAAAATAAATTTGGTGTAAATGATATGTTCGATTTGGTTTTGGCATGTTTTATTGGCATTGGAATAGGAACCTGTACAGGGATGGTTCCAGGAATACATGTCAATACTGCAGGTGCCATAATGTTCGCATCCTCCGCATTTCTATTGAATTACATATCTGCAGAATTCTTATGTGTAATATTTGTTTCAATGTCAATAGCACATGCCCTAATCGAATTTGTTCCATCAATGCTTCTTGGAGTTCCCGAGGAAGGGACTGCTACATCCATTCTTCCAGGTCATAGGATGGTTTTAGAAGGAAGATCTAAGGAAGCTATTCGCATCGTTTCTGTTGGTGGGTTTGGAGCCATTCTTGTAGTGATTATCATGATGCCAATATTTGCAGTGGCACTCCCCTTTCTGCAGGGAATATCCAAGCCATATACCTGGATTATCTTGACTGTAGTATCGGTATATATGATTCACAAATTAAGTTCAGGAAATATTGCTTTTCTATGGTCCCTCCTCCTTTTTGTTTTATCAGGCATATTAGGTTGGATAATGCTTCAAACCCCAATATCTTCAGGAATCTCTTTAATGTGCACCTTTAGTGGTTTGTTTGGAATCAGTACAATTTTATTTAGTTTAAACGATAGCTCTTCAATTCCACATCAAAACAGATTCTATGATTTGGAAATTGACATGGATGCAATCAAAAGCATATTTGCAGGAGGAACTGCTGGAGCTATTTTAGGATTTTTGCCAGGATTCGGCCCTGCTCAAGGAAGCATTATAGCACAAGGAGCATGTGGAACAAGTGATGACAGTGATGATACAAAGAATTTTTTGCTGGCTAATAGTGGATTAAACACTTCAGACACTCTCTTCTCACTCATAGCTATTTATTTGATTGGTAATCCACGGAGCGGAATTGCCGTATATATGTCCTATTTGATTTCGCAGTTCACTTTATCACATCTGATGATTTTCACTTTTGCTTCTTTAATTGCAGTTTCAATATCTTTGATGATCTGCTTGAAATTAGGGGATAGCTTTTCAAATCTCATGCAGGGAATAGATTATAGAAAGCTTTCAATTGGTGTTATTATTCTAATGATTGTAATTTTGTACGCTTTTGCAATAATCTACAAAGGACCAATCTTATACCTTACCCTTGCATTGATTACAACCACTGCAATGGGTTTGCTTCCACATTATTTGGGGGTAAGCAAATCACATCTGATGGGAGTTCTAATCTTGCCAGCTATAATAATTTACATGCAGATGTACATTTAGTGAATTAAATGGATAATTCGCTCTTTAACATGATTTGGTGATTTGATGGAAATGAATTCAATCCATAATGCTAAGGAAGATGAAAATGATAATCTGATTCCAAGATACAATGTCTTGAAATTCAACTTTTCAGATGAGGAAAAGCTCATATTGGAAGAGTTAAGGGAAAATCTGATAGATTTAGCTATTTCAGAGAAGATGTCCTCCTTTAACGAGGAACTGATTTTAAGGGACATAATCCGTTTTTTAGAAAATAGGTTGCAGAATAGATTCGATTATGAATACAAGGAAAATTTGGCTAAAAATATGCTGAAAGAGCTTATAGGCTATGGTGAAATAAGTTCTTTAATAGATGATGATAATCTCGAGGAAATTATGGTCATTGGAGTTAACAAGCCGGTTTTTGTCTATCACAGAGAGTATGGCATGATGGAAACAGACCTCTTCTTTGATGAGGAAGAGCAGATTACAAATATCATTGATTCGATAGCACGTGAAACCAACAGAAGGATAGATCAGCAATCTCCAGTTTTAGATGCAAGGCTGCCTGATGGT
>JAEEWY010000017.1 GCA_016291275.1 Methanobrevibacter sp.
TTCTTTTTCTTTTCTTCTTCCTCTTTCTTTTTCTTTTCTTCCTCTTCTTTCTTTTTCTTCTTCTTTTATTCTTTCCTCTTCTTTCTTTTTTTTTTTTCTCTTCTTCTTCTTTTTCATTTTTTATTCTTTCTTCTTCTTGTTTCTTTTTTATTTCATCTTCTTTTTTTTCATTTAATTTGTTAATAATATTTTCTTTAGATTCTTTTTTTATATTAATTGCATTTTCTTTTGTTTCAAATTTTGTGGTCTCTATATTTTCATTTGCTTTTTTTGCATCTTCAATATTTTTTTTTGCTTTGTCTGGATCATCAATTATTGGAATTTCAGTTCCTTTTACTTCTGCACTATATTTATTTTTTTGTTCATCTATATTTAATGAACTTTGTCCACAACAACCCATTTAAAGTTTAAAATTTTTAATTATTATGCTATTTATTCATTTTTTAAAAATTATTATTTTTTATTTTTTTATTTTTTAATTTCATTCGTAATTATTCAAACTAATTATTCTATCATAAAAAAAGAAGATGGTTATTGAAAGAATTATTTTCTTCTTCTTTCAAATTCTTCTAGAATTTCATCAAATTCCACTCCTTTGTATGCTAAAAGGAGCAATGTGTGAAATATTAAGTCAACGGATTCATAAACCAAGTTCTCATCATTTTTTGAAGCGATGAGAGTTTCTCCACACTCTTCAGCGATTTTTTCAAGAATCTTATCCTCTGCCTTCTTGTCGCTGTCTTTCATAATGTTGGAGGTGTATGAGTCTATTGGGCAGTCTCTGCGACTTTCCAATACTTCATAAACATCTCTTAAAATCTTGTCATCTGCCATCAATTCACTTCCCTAAGTAATACTTAGTGTTTTTGCTGTGCATTTTTAATAGTTTCAGTAATTGCAATCAATGGATGTTGATCATCATCAATGATTGTAATGTCATTAAATGAATTCAATCCTTGTTTTTCAGCGGTTTTTTCCATACCTAATCTAATGTCCTTATGGAAATCCACAACATAGGAATCAATCTTATCCAAACCTAATTTTACAGAAGCCACTGCTCTGTGGTGACCATCAACTAAAATGTATCTGTCTCCACTTTTAACTACAATGGTTGGTTCTGCCAATCCTTTTTCGAGCTCATAGGTTCTTCCTTGCAATTCATCTGCATAAACCCTGTCTTGTGTAGGTCTTATTTTGTCTACAGGGACTTGCTCTCTTGTTAATGTGGTTTCAATGTCATAGAGCTTTTCCATGGTTTCCTTAAATGCATTGACTTTAGTTGGGGTTGACCTTTCAATATGGGATCTTACAATATCTGTGTTGGTCATGATTCCCTTTACATGTCTTGCCTTATCGACAACTGGAAGTCTTGAAATACCATGTCTGAACATAACTCTTGATGCATCGTTGATATGCATATCCTCTCTTGCAACGATTACATCTGTGGACATTATTCCACTGACTTGGTCAGTTACCCAATCCTTTAGCAACAAGTCGTATGCAGTGATAATTCCAACGATTTGTCCTTCTTCATCAACAACTGGATAACCGTCGTGCTTTGTTTGCTTCATTAATTTAATAACATCATTATTGAGAGTATCATATTTTACTGTAAATACATCTTTTGTCATGTAGTCTCTTACTGTTGCCTTTTCTGTATCCATATTCACCCTCCCTTGTATTAAATTTTTGATAATAATAAATAGAATACTGAAGAATTTTTATTCTTCAAGCAATTCTTTTAATATTTTCACAGTTTCTCTTGGGTCAGCTTTTCCTTTGGTTAATCTCATTACTTGGCCCATCAAGAAGTTCAATGCACCTTTTTCACCATTGTGGTAATCGTCTACAGCTTTAGGGTTTTCTTCAACCGCTTGTTTTGCTGCAGCTTGAACTTCATCATCTTTAACTACACCAATCAATCCTAACTCTTCAGCTATTTGTTTTGGAGTTTGCTTGTTGTTTGGCATTTGTTCAATGATTCTTTGACCTGCTTTGGTGGTGATTTCCTTATTCAATAGCATGTTCAAGAATTCAATCAAGTCATCTGCTAAGATTCCACTTTCTGCAAAGTCAAGCTTATTGTAAGTCAATACCCTTTTAAGTTCATCTCTCATCCATTTAGCTGCGAATTTAGGGTCAACTTCTTTAGCCACTTCTTCGTAGCATTGTGCTAAATCAAGTTCTGAGGTAAGTACCTTTGCAGATTCCTCATCGATGCCATATTCTTCAACAAATCTTTTCACTTTGTTGTGTGGTGCTTCAGGCATCACATCAAGAACCTTGTTGATTTGGTCATCGCTGATTTTCATTGGTGGCAAGTCAGGATCTGGGATGAATCTGTAGTCATCTGCATTTTCCTTATCCCTCATTGAAACGGTAATCATTTGTGATTCTAAGAAAGCTCTGGTTTCCTGTTTGACTTCACGACCTCTTTTCAAGAGATTTTTTTGTCTGATAACTTCGAAGTTCAATGCCTTGTATGCACCTTTAATGGAGTTGATGTTTTTCATTTCAACTCTGTTTCCACCATTGATGGAAACGTTTACATCTGCTCTCATGGTACCTTCTCCACGAGCTCCTCCACTGTATTCCAATACTCTGATAAGCTCTTTCAAGAAGTTACGAGCTTCTTCAGGTGAGTGCATATCAGGTTCAGTTACGATTTCGATAAGTGGAATTCCAGAACGGTTGAAGTCTACAATACCCCTATCAGGTTTGAATTGTCCAGGATCCTCTTCCATGTGAATTTCTCTGATTCTTACACCATTCAATTCACCTTCGTATCCTATAGGAACAGAAGTTTTCTGATATCCGCAAGGCAAGTCAGGATAATCATAGTGTTTTCTCATGAAATAAGTAAAGTTTTTATCAATTTTACAGTTAAGCATCAATGAAATCATTAAAGCGTTTTCTATAGCTTTTTCATTGGTTGGAAATGGTTTAGCACCTGGTTGGTTTAAACATACTGGGCAAACGTTGGTGTTTGCTGGTGCTTCTTGATAGTTTGTTGGACAGTTACAGAATAACTTTGAATCAGTTTCAAGTTGTACGTGAATCTCAAGTCCACACATCATATTTACGTCTATATTAATCCCTCCAAGGATTTTTAAATATTATGTTTTATTGTTTTTTTAATTAAATAAGAATAAGTAGTTAATAGAAATAAGCAGTTAACTTAAGAAAAGTTATTTAAAAGTTATGTTAATTAACTATAAATTCATATTATGTTAATTTATGTACTATTATATTTATAAAGATTTTCTTTATATATAAAATATCAGATATTAAAAGAATTATTAAAAGAATTATTTAAAATTAAAAAAATAAGAATTATTTATATTTGTTTTTCAAGGAATCCTTTATGTATCTTTTTATGTATTGATCCAATTCTGGACTGATTTCACTTTTTTCAGGACCTAATTTGCTTTTGTCTGTAAATGTTCCCTTAAGGGTTCTTCCAGTCCATTTGACCTCTTCCTCAACTCTTTTACCGTATTTGGTACCAAACATCTTAAAGAGTGGGAACTTAGTTATTCCATTAGCCCCACTTAGGATGAGGATTCCAATATTTGCCAAGTTGTCAGTCCATGTTCCGCAGATAATTTCCAAGTCTGGGAATTCAAGCCTTATTGTAGAGACCACTTTAGCATAGTATAATGATGCAGGTTGGGAGCTGTTTACATATTCAGTTTCCGGATGAGGATTAAGAGAATAAAAGATCACTCTATCGATTTTATGCTCTCTAATGTATTCCTTGAGGTATTCAACATCTTCAAAGCTTTCTCCAAGGCCTAAGATTATTGTAATTGCTTTTTTGAATCCCAAGTCTCCTGCCTTGTCCAACATATCACTGATTTGGTCCAATGGCTTGCTTGGGCAAACTGTCTTTTGAAACTCTGGATTTGCAGCTTCAACAGCTCCTGTGATTCCTTTTATCTCAGAGCCGTATTCTTCCAATTCAGAGGTGATTCCAGTGTTCAGCCAAACTCCATCGCCAGTGATTGAGTGTATGTTTTCAGCTATTGACTTGATTTCTGAAGTTGTGAATGATTTGTATCCTCCAGATAGGAATTCTATATTCCATCCGAGCCTGCTGCACATCTCAGCTTCTGCCAATATGTTGTTCACTCTACGTTTTGCTTTAGTGGGATCCTTGATCTTGTTTTTTTGAGTGCTCATATAGCAGAATTTGCAGTCTCCCTTATCACACCACCATGATAAAAAAACAGCCCTTTCTAAGCTTATTTCAGTATAACCCTTTTTTAAGCTAAGATTATTTGCTTTGGTGATTAGTTCAAGTGTTTCAGTGCTGTTTATATTATTCATGGTTTCACCTTGTCTATCTTTTGTTCTTCTTTCTTTAATAATTTATATCTATTCTCATATATTAAATTTTTATTTAGATTTATATTATATTTACATTAGACTATATTGAGATTATATTAGATTATATTAGATTTATATTGGATTTATATTAAATTTTGTAAATAATTTGGAATATGGTATTTTTTCAAATATTTTTTATAGAAACATTTATATACTATGTTAATCAACATAATATTACTGTATTATTCAGTATGTATTTTTTAAAACTATGATTTGCAAGCATGGGTTGTTTTTGCCGTCGTAGCTCAGTAGGTAGAGCGTTCGGCTGTTAACCGATTGGTCACAGGTTCGAGCCCTGTCGACGGCGCTTTTGGGCCCATAGCTTAGCCAGGTAGAGCGCTCGGCTCATAACCGGGATGTCATGGGTTCGAATCCCATTGGGCCCATTGTATAATCTAGTTTTATTGCATTCGTATTTTTTGCTCCGATGGTGTAGTCCGGCCAATCATTTCGGCCTTTCGAGCCGAAGACTCGGGTTCGAATCCCGGTCGGAGCATTTTTTATATTTGAAAGATATTTGGGAATCTCCTTCCCTCTCTTTGTAGCGGGGGTGTCCGAGCGGCCAAAGGAGACAGGCTTAGGACCTGTTGACGCAGGTCTACCAGGGTTCGAATCCCTGCTCCCGCATATTCTTTAATTTTTTAGTTTTTATTCCTATTATGGTATTCATTTGCCGGGGTAGGGTAGGCGGTCATCCTACGGGACTGTGGATCCTGTGACTCGGGTTCAAATCTCGGCCCCGGCCCCATTTTTAAACTATTTTTATTATTTTAACTCCTTTTAGATTACTTTTTATTTCATATTTTTCATTTCATTCATCAATTTTATTCTTCATTTTCATTCATTAATTTCATTTTTACATTACTTTTCAAATGCTCTAACTGCTTTTATTTATATGTAAAAAAATAAACTAAATATAATTAGGTTACATTTTAAGTGGGTTTTAATATGGCTAAAAAAGGTTCAGCTGAAGAAAGAGATTTAGTTCACAAATTATGGGATAGAGGTTTTGCAGCTATGAGGGCTCCAGCATCTGGAGGAGCTACTAAAAAGCCATTGCCTGATGTTATAGCAGGAAATGGCAAGACATACTTAGCTATTGAAGTAAAGACAACTACAAAAGACAAGATTTACATTGATCATCCTCAAATAGATGCTTTGATAGAGTTTTCAGAGACTTTTGGTGCAAATCCTTATCTTGGTGTTAAATTCAAATACACAAAATGGTTCTTCCTATCTCCGGATTTGATTGAAAAAACCAGAAATGGAAATTATAAGGTGGAGAAGAACTACTGTTTGGAAAAGGCATATGAGATTGATGAAATCTGCGGCTTTGATAAGCAAGTCAAATTCTAATATTCCTTACATTCTATTATCATTTTTCTATTTTTCTTTTTTCTATTTTTATAATTTCAAAAATTCTTATTTTATTTTTTATTTCATCAATAAGTTTATATATTATTAAAACATACTTTATAATACTGTATTATTATTTATGCCAAGATAGCTTAGAGGCGAAGCGGTTGGCTGCAGACCAATTACACGGGAGTTCAAATCTCTCTCTTGGCTTTAGGTTAACATATTTCATATGTTAATCTATTAAGTATGGGGTTATGGTGTAACCTGGCATCATCTGGGACTCCAGTTGTCTTTGAAGAAATACGCGTAGTCTGATGATCAGTATACATTGGTTATGTGATGACCAATTGGAGTACTGAGGCAAGAGAAATCCTAGGATCGGGGTTCAAATCCCTGTGACCCCATTTTTACTTAATTTTTACTATTTTTATTAGATTTTTTCAATTTTTACATTTTTATAGCTTATTTTAGGTAAATTTTCATAATTTTCATTTTTTGCTTATTTTTTAGTCTATTTTAGGTAAGTTTATTTACTATTTCTTAAAGAATATTTAATAGATTTTAAATTAATTTTTTAAGTGATATTATGGAAAAAATCAATAATGTTTATTGTATTGAAGGTGTAATGGCTGATTCCAATTCATATCTGATAGACAATATCGATTCAGATTCAGAATATGATTACATTTTGGTGGATGCTGGAACTGGTCAGAGCAATTCAAACTTATTTTCAAAAATCAAAGAGATAGGCATTGAGCCTGAGGATATAGAATTGATTGTAAACACTCATTGCCACTATGACCATGTTGGTGGAAATGACTTTTTCCCAAATGCAAAAATAGCTATTCATAAGATTGATGCTATTGCACTCAGAGATCCTGAAAGTGAATTGACAGTTTCCTCATTATTTGGTTCAATAGTCAGAAGGCATGATGTTGATATTGAACTTGAAGAAGGAGATAAAATAGCTAATTTTGAAGTTATTAACACTCCTGGCCATACCAAAGGGGGAATTTCATTATATGATGGTGAAATTCTCATTAGTGGAGATACCATTTTTGCAAATGGTGGAGTAGGTCGTATGGATATTGGTGGAGATCCTAATGACATGAAGGCATCATTAATGCGTTTAAAGGAGTTGGATGTTGAATATTTGCTTCCAGGTCATGGTCCTTGGGTGAAAAATGGAAATCAGCATATTGAAATGTCTTGCATGATGATGGGAATAAGATAATAATTATTTTATTCCATTTTTTTATTGAAAAACTAATTAGTTTCAATATGTACGAATTAATATTTCATTCATAAAAAAAGGGGATTGGGGATTTAAAATCCGAATAATCCTCCAGCACCCATAAATTTCTTTTCAGCTTTTTCAAAAGCATTTCTTTTTACAAGAATGGAAATCTTGTCCCCGTTGCTTAAAATGTCATCAGGTTGAGGAATTTCCAATTCGTGATTATCGTTATTTTTAGAGATGATAATGTAATCCTTTGTTGGAGAGAATTCAGAAACTTTCTTTCCAAATACTTTAGGGTTTTGAATAGTCATATCTAAAATTTCTGCATTACCTGCACCAAATGCCATTAAGTCTGCTACATTTGGTCTTGTAATTACTTTTTCGAGGAATCCTGCTGCAGTTCTTTCAGGACTGATTACCTTATCGATTCCTACTTTCTTAAATGCCTCTTCGTGGTCAGGGTTACTTACCCTAGCAATGATTTTCCCATCAGTGTATTCCTTAACAAGAATACAAGAAAGTAGGTTTGATTCATCATTACCGGTAGTTGCTACAAAAACATCTGCTTCTTCAATATTCGCTTCTTCCAATGTCTTTGTATCGGTTCCACTACCGCAAATGACCATTGCATCCAATTCCTCTGAAGCTTGATCACATAAGTCATCATTGCTTTCAATAATTGTTACATCATAACCATGAATGATTAAACGGTCTGCAAGGGAAAGCCCTACACGACCTCCGCCCATAATCACAATATACATAACAAACACCTAAAAAACTTTTTTTAATAAAAAAATTCTGCAATTTTTTCAAGTCATTAATATTTATAATAGTTAATATTGTTGTAATTTTCAAAAATTTTTATGAAAATTAACATATTGTTTTAATATCTTAATTTATATTTATAAATCTTTCGTAATGTTAGTTTTTATCTATTAAAACAATAATAAAAAGAGTGTTTTTAAGGGGGATTCTAAAGGGTAAAAGGATGGTGATTTTTTATTCACTTGAACCATTTTTCTTCATGCTTTTGATTCTTCTTTTTGGGTATAGCAATCCGCCAATTGTTCTAAATACCACTAAGACAGGTATGATTTCCAATCTTCCAATCCACATAAGGAAAATCAAGGTTAATTTTAGAGGTATTGGCAATCCTCCAAAGACTATTCCGGTACTTAATCCATTATTGCTTTGTAATGAGATGACGTCAAATAATGCTGTAAATGGGTCATAGCCATAGATAGTCATCATTATCCATCCGAATACCAGGAACATAAAGAATATCACTATATATGCAGATGCCTCTTTAATTTCCCTTTCATTTATTTTCTTACCTCCAATTCTGGTACTTACAACTCTTCCTTCCGGTGAAACCAGGTTTGTGACAGTTAGGTTCATTCCTTTAAGTACAGTGATTATCCTAATGAGCTTTAAACCCCCACTGGTTGAACCTGAAGAACCGCCAATTAGCATTAGGACCATTAACACAATAAGTGAAGAGCTGCCCCAGCTTGCAAGTTCATATGGAGGAACCACATTTGCACCAGTAGTTGTAATTGCAGAAACAATGGTGAACAATTCCTCGATAGGTACCATCTTATTAGTAACTAAAATGAATATGCTTGCAATTGCAATCAAGAAAATAAGCAATTGGAATTGGACATCCTTTAAGACAGATTTTCCTCTTGTTTTAACAATTTTATAATGGATGGAAAAGCTTGTTGCACCTAAAATCATTAAAGCCATAGTGATTATGTAAACCAAGTTGTTTTGATAGAATCCAACATTTGCATTTTTTATTGACATTCCTCCAGTGGAAATGCTGGTAAATGTAAGGTTTATTGCATCAAATATTGGAAGGCCAGCTAAAATAAAAAGAAATATTCCTGCAGCGGTATAAATTAGATAAATTTCCAAAGCCTTTCTTAAGGTATTTGCAATGTTTGGCTTGATCTTTTCCTCTCTTGCTTCTGATTTATATAATCTTGATGCAGCAGTACCTGATCTGATAAGAATTCCGATAAATATGATTACAATTCCCAATCCACCTATCCATTGTTCCAAACTTCTCAAGAATAAGATAGATTTAGGCAAGATTTCAACGTTTACAAAAAAAGTCATTCCACTACCTGTCCATGCAGACATGTTTTCAAAAAGTGCATCAACAAAGTGGATATCTAATGAAAGAGCCATGATTGAAGCTCCAATCATTGAAGCCCATAGCCATGCAAAGGATGATATCAGCATTCCATGCTTCAGTCTAAGCTTGCTGTATTTTGCGAATTTTTTAGTGAAAGCGGTTCCTAAAAGGAATGAAATAAAGCAAGGAATTAAAAAAGCGCTAACTTTAATGTACTCTCCATATATCAATGCAACTAGAATAGGGGCTAATAAAACAACACCTAATCCTTGCATAATGTATCCTAAATAATGGAGTACAACCAACAAATCCGCTTTAGTGATATATTTCCTTTTCATACAAATATTGATTATACTTTTGCATATTTAAATATTATTATAGTTTAGTTTTTATATATACAAACTATACTGGGTTAAGATAGGATTTGGATGGGATTTGGATGTGATTTTCGTTAACTTAGTTTTTATATATGCAAACTATACCAAGTTAAATATATAATTTTAAATAAAAGATTTATTAAATATTCTAATAATGAGATTATTTTTTTCATTAAATGATATGATTTTTTTAAAATCATTTATAAATTAAGAAAAACAGTAGTTGATAAAATGAAAAATAAGAAAGTACTTATATTTTTATTAGTCGGTTTGGCAATAATGGCTGTTATGCTATACTTCATTGGTATAGGAGAGGTCATTGAAGCTCTAAAAGAATCAAATTTATGGCTTGTTTTATTAGCTATTGTTATACAGATCTTTACTTATTTTTTATACACATGGAGATGGAACATCATCAACAAGACTGCTGATATGGATTTGGGAATAAAAAAATCACTTCCTATGGTTTTAGTTAGCTTAGCTGTAAACAACATCACTCCAAGTGGTCGTGGTGGTGGAGAACCTGTAAGGGCTTATCTCTTAGCGAAAGAAGGAAAATTTAAATTTGAGGACGCTTTTGCTACTGTAATTGCAGATAGGGCTTTAGATACCTTTCCATTTGTTATACTTGCTATCTTAACAATCATTGGAATAATCTTTACTTTTTCATTGGATATTAAATTGATAGCTTTCCTTGTGATTATGGTCACTCTAATCACTGTGGGAGTTATTTTACTGATTTATGTATGTATCAATGAAGCTTTTGGTGTAAAGCTCACCTCATGGATTATTAAAATCGTTAGCAGGTTCTATAAGAAATTCAATGAGAGCACTGAAAAAAGAATTATTGAGGCAGTTAAAACTTTCCAAGCTAGAATGAATGCATTGCTTAGAGAAAAATCTATCATATATTACGCCCTCCCATTATCCTTTGTGATTTGGATTTTTGAAATCTTAAGGGTTTATGTGGTCTTTTTGGCATTCGGTGCAAAAGTCAGTCCAATCGTCATTGGCGAAGTGTTTATTCTAGCATCATTTGTAGGTATGGTGCCACTCCTTCCTGGTGGTCTCGGTGCTGTAGATGGTATAATGATTCTCTTCTATGCTAATGCAGGAATCACTGCATCATTAAGTGCTGCAGCAACTGTTGTGGAAAGATTGATTTCATTTTGGATGACAACATTCGTAGGATTGATATTCCTTACAATGTTTGGAACAAGTGTTTTAGACAAGGCATTCGCACTTGCAGGATCTAGAAAGGATGATAAGGAAGATACGAAAGCCATTGAAGAATTGCCTAAAGAAGATGAATCAATCGAAGATAGCGATTCTGATGTAGAGGAAGAACCTGTTCTTGAAGTCTTAGAGGATGAAGAGTTAGAGGAAGAACCGGTTCTTGAAGTTTTGGACGATGAAGAAAAAGAAATCTTAGAAGAAAAAGTTCAAAACTAGAAATAATCAAAAATTTAATAAGTTGATAAAATAAGTTTAAGAGCTAAATTAATAGCTCTTTTTAATAATTTTTCTATTTTTTAATAAGTCTATTTTTTAATAGTTAATTTGGAATCACAGTTACATTTCCAATATATGTGCATCCTTGATACTTGTCATCACCTGCAAAGGTGAAATCACCATAATAATTGTCTTTACCTGCATCTTCCAGGTATTGGGCATTTTCTATAAAGAATTCACCGTTTTCATCCGTTTGCGTATCCACTAATGTTCCCATTTGGTATCCTGGCTTGTGGTATGTTATTGTTTTATTAGGCACAGACATTCCATAGGCATCAATCAATGCCCCCTTGAATGTATCTCCTTCTTGAACTTCAGTATTATTGATTATCATAAAGGTAGCCACATCATTGTTGAACTGGAACCAGAATACCCCAATGCATATTGCAAATGCAATTAGCAGAAGTAAAAAATAATAGCTTTCTCTTTCCATTTAGACACCTTAATTTTAGTTTTAACATTATAATTAAATTATAATTAATTATAATCACATTATAATCATTTATTATATTAGAAAATATTTTAAATAAAGTTTACTTTTTATTTAAGAAATATTTGCAATCAAATAGGAAACTTTATTTTAATGAATTAATATATAATTAATTATTAGTATAAATTAGATAATTTTAATTTTTTTAAATTAATCTCGAGATTTTAATTTATTCTAATTCAATATTTAAATATTTAAATGGTGAAAAAATGGAAATTAACGGTGTAGAAATTAAAGATACTTTCGCAGAAGGTTTCGGAATTAAAGTAACTAGAATTTTAGTAACTGCAGCAACTCCAAGACTTGCAAAAATCGCAGCAACTGAAGCAACTGGTTACGGAACTTCTGTAATCGGATGTCCTGCTGAAGCAGGTATTGACTGTTTTGTACCAGCTGAATGTACTCCTGACGGAAGACCTGGTTACGCAATCATGATCTGTCAAGGTGGTAAAAAAGCACTCGATCACGAATTAATGGAAAGAATCGGTATGTGTGTATTAACTGCTCCTACTGCAGCTGCATTCAACTTACTTGAATCTGAAGAAACCTTAAAAACCGGTAACAAACTCAAATTCTTCGGTGACGGTTACGAAAAAGAATGCTGCATTGACGGCAGAAAAGTACACTCCATTCCAATCATGTCTGGTGACTTCTTAGTAGAATCCGAATTCGGTTACAAAGATGGTGTAGCTGGAGGAAACTTCTTCATTTTAGCTAAAGATGTAATGGCTGGAGTAAAAGCAGCACAATTAGCTGTAAAAGCAATTTCCCACGTACCTGGTACTATTACCCCATTCCCTGGTGGTATGGTTGCTTCCGGTTCCAAAGTAGGATCCAACAAATATTCCAAATTCTTAAACGCATCCACTAACGAAAAAATGTGTGTAACCTTAAAAGACCAAGTAGACTCTGACATCAGACCAGATGCAGACGGTGTATTTGAAATCGTTATTGATGGTGTAGACGAAGAATCTGTAAAAGCAGCTATGAAAGCAGGTATTATGGCAGCATGTACTGTTGACGGTGTACTTGAAATCAGTGCAGGTAACTTCGACGGTAAATTAGGTTCTTACATCATGAAATTACACGAATTATTCGAATAATTCTGTAATTCATTAAAATTTAATTAAATTAGTACATTAGCTTAAGATGGTGTATTAATATTTTGAGATAATATTATTATCTCAACTCTTTTTCTTTTTTTATTAATATCTATTTTATCTATTTTTTAACAAATTTTTTGAAATTGCATTACAATTTAGAGGTAGGGGAATGGTATGTATGAAGGAATATTTGCAAGAGACAAAAAGCATTGATTATATGAATCCACATATTCAAGAAAAGGTTCAGAAATTAAAAGATCAATCCTGTGATGATGCAGATTATATTAAAAGAGCTTATCTCTTTGTCAGAGATGAAATTCCACACTCATGGGATATACAAACAAATATAGTTTCAAGGACAGCCAGTGATGCATTAATAAATAAGACAGGGATATGCTGGGCAAAATCATGTCTTCTTGCAGCACTTCTTAGATCAAATGGAATTCCATCAGGAATCAGCTATCAACTCCTTACAATAGCTGAGGATGATAGTTTAGGCCATATTGTTCATGCCTTGAATACTGTCTATATTGAAGATTCAGATAAGTGGATTAGGCTTGATGCTCGTGGAAATGTCGGTAATGTCAGTGATGATTTTAGTTTAGAAAAAGATTATTTGGCTTTCTCACCTAGAAGCGAATTTGGAGAAATCGATTATAACGACAACAATCCTGACTTGGATGAAAGACTGGTTAATAAACTTGAGGAAACTGAAAATCTAATGGAAATGAAAATAGATTTTGAGTTTTAATTAGTTTAGATTATAAAAAAAGAGTTAGGAGTTTACTCTTTAAATTGTTTAGTAAACTCATTTATTTCATCAAAGCTTAAATTAACTCCTAAAACGATTCCCTCATTTTCAAGTTCTTTAATGGCCATATTTAAAAAGAATTGATCAGGGCCAGATACCCAATGGGAGTGAACTTCATTTACAGTGCTGTAAATTGTCTCGAGGGATTCTCTAACATTTTTATCAGCATTGATTCTTTCAATGAAATTGTCCTCTTCACTTTCATCTAATACTCCAATGGTTCTTGAAACAGGGGTTCTGATTCCATGCAAATGATATTCAATATTTTCAAGATGGCAATTGTATTTTCTAAGGATTTCCAATTCCTTTGCAACGAAATCGACTCCATGCCTTTCAGTGATATGGACTAGATTAGGCTGTACAGCAGCAAAGTAAATGTCAGTTCCACCACTTGATT
>JAEEWY010000182.1 GCA_016291275.1 Methanobrevibacter sp.
CTCATATGGATACAGCTCCTACCATTCAAGGTGGTTGTACAAATACAAAATTTGTTCAAAATTATGATGGAAACGACATTCCATTAAATGAAAAATATACGATGAAAGTCGAAGATTTTCCATTTCTTAGAGATTTAAGAGGACAAGATTTACTTTGTACTGATGGTGAGCATTTACTTGGTGGAGATGATAAAGCGGGAATTTGTATTATTTTTGCTTTTACCGAATATTATTTAGCTCATAAGGATGAATTCGCTTACAACTTAGCAATTTGTTTTACTCCTGATGAAGAAATTGGAATGGGACCAGCACATTTTGATGTTAACAAGATGAAAGCTGATATCGCTTATACTGTTGATGGTGGTCCAATTGATAGAGCTAATTTTGAAAACTTCAATGCTGCAGCAGCAAAACTTGAAATCGATGGCGTTGGAGTCCATCCAGGATCTGCAAAAAACATTATGGTAAATGCTGTTCTTCTAGCAATTGAATTTAATAACATGCTCCCTCAAGATGCTATTCCTTCAAAAACAGAAAACTATGAAGGATTCATTCATTTAGAACATTTCACAGGTGATGTTGAGCATGTTGAACTTGGTTATATTTTAAGAGATCACGATGCAAATTTACTCGAAAATCAAAAGAAAACCCTGCAAAAAGCCGCTGATTTTATTCAAAAGAAATATCCAACTGCAAAAGTAAATTTAAAAATTAGAGATCAATATAAAAATATGCACGAATATTTTTTGAAAGATATGACGGCAATTGAAGTATTAAATAAAGCATATATAAATTCACATACTCCATTACAATATGAGCCAATTAGAGGTGGAACTGATGGAGCAACAATTACTTACATGGGTTTACCTTGTCCAAATATTGGAACTGGTGGATACAACATGCATGGTAGATATGAATTTATTAGTGTGACACAAATGAAAAAGATGGTTGAAATCATCAAGGAATTGTTTAAATAGGAGATAGTTATGCAAGTTATTAATTGGGATGAATATTTTATGGGTATTGCACTTTTAAGTGCTAAAAGAAGTAAAGATCCATCAACTCAAGTTGGAGCTTGTATTGTTGATGATGACCACAAAGTTGTATCAATTGGTTATAATGGCATGCCAAGAGGAATCGCTGATAAAGATTTAACTTGGGAAAAAGGCGAAGGATTACATAGTAAATATCTTTATGTTTGCCACGCTGAATTTAATGCTATTTTAAACATTCGTAATGGTAGTAGTTTAAAGGGATGCACAGTTTATGTAACACTCTTCCCATGTAATGAATGTACGAAAGCCATCATACAAACTGGCATTAAAAAGATTGTTTATCTATCAGATAAATATGCTGATACAATTGGCATGCAAGCATCAAGAAAGATGTTAGAACTTGCTGGAGTTGAAGTAGAAGAATATAAAGGTGAATTTAAAGAAGTCATTTTAAAATGAGCAAAGCCATTGAAGTAAAGAATCTCTGTTTTTCATACGAAAAAGATGTTCAAACTATTAAGAACATCTCTTTTTCTATTGATAAAGGTGAATATGTGACTTTAATTGGTCATAATGGCAGTGGAAAATCAACTTTATCAAAGCTTCTTTGCTATCTTTTAGAAGCTGAAAGCGGTGAAATTTATGTTGATGGAGTTTTAGTTAATGAAGAAAATTCATCAAAGATAAGAAAAATAATTGGTATTGTTTTCCAAAATCCTGATAATCAATTTATTGGTTCTACTGTTGAAAACGATATTGCTTTTGGTTTAGAAAATAGAAGAATTCCACGTGATGAAATGAAAAAGATTGTTTATGAATATGCATCAAAAGTTGGAATGGAAAAATATTTAAAGAAAGCACCTGATGAATTAAGTGGTGGTCAAAAACAACGTGTAGCAATCGCTGGAATTTTGTCTTTAAATTCTCAAATTGTTATTTTTGATGAAGCAACATCAATGCTTGATCCTGAAGGTGTTGAAGATATTAAACGCCTAATTTTAGAAACTAAAAAAGAACATCCAGAAATGACTTTTATTTCTATCACTCACGATATTGAAGAAGCTTATATGAGTGATAGAGTCATCATTTTGAACAAGGGTGAAATTTATAAAGATGGGTCTCCTGAAGAAGTTTTTAAAGACAAAGAAGACATTAGAAATATTGGATTAGATATTCCTTTTGTAATGAAGATTAAAGACGCTTTAAACTCAAAAACCCTGCAAATCCCTAACGAAATTCGAAATATTGAGGAATTAAGTGAATTTTTATGCAAATAAAATGTGAAAAAATAAAATATATTTATAACGTAAAAGATCCTAATTCCTATTACGCTCTTGATGATGTTTCTCTTGAAATTGATAAGGGTGAATTTGTTGCAATCGTAGGAAAAACAGGCAGTGGTAAGTCAACTCTTATTCAAACTTTCAATGCATTAATTTTGCCAACTGAAGGTTATTCACAAGTTGAATATTTTTACATCACTAGTGATAAAAAAATTTTCAAAGAA
>JAEEWY010000183.1 GCA_016291275.1 Methanobrevibacter sp.
GCCAGTGCTTCTTACTGGTGGTGTGAAAAAAGCAAAAGATGCTGAAAATCTGCTAAAAGAGGGATATTGTGACCTAATTGGCATTGGCAGGGCTATGATAATGGATGCTGAGTGGTCTAAAAAGGCATTGAAATCATTGAAAAATATGCAATGAGATATTCTTGTATTCCTTATTTTATAACTAATAGTTTATATAACTTGAAAAATATAATTATATTATTATATAAAAAATTATCAAAATTTATAAAAAATTTGGTATAAATTTGATAAAAATTTAATATAAAATTTGATTATTAAGATTACTTAATCATAATTACAATGTTTTAAAAGAAAGTAAGGTGTTTTAATGAATATCCTTGAAAAATTAAATGCAATTAAAAATCAAGAAATTACTGCAAAGGAAAATGTAGAAGCTTACATTAAGGTTATTGAAGAAAAGAACGATGACATTAACGCTTTTCTTGAATTAAATAAGGAAGAAGCTATCGCTAAAGCAGAAGAGATTGATGCTAAAATAAAGGCTGGAGAAGAAGTCGGAGCTCTTGCTGGTTTAGTGTTTGGTATTAAAGCTAACATAAATGTAGAAGACTTTATCATATCTGCTGCATCCAAAACCTTAGAGGATTATATCGGAAGCTATGATGCAACTGTAGTTAAGAAAATCAAGGCTGAAGATGGAATCATCATAGGAATCAACAACATGGATGAATTTGCAGCAGGAAGTTCAACTGAAACCTCATACTATGGAGCTGTAAACAACCCAGCAGCACCTGGAAGAATCCCTGGTGGTTCAAGTGGAGGAAGCGCAGCTGCAGTTGCAGCGGAAATGTGTGACATTGCAATCGGTTCCGATACTGGTGGATCAATCAGAAACCCATCTTCCCACTGTGGAGTGCTCGGTATGAAACCTACCTATGGTGCAGTTTCAAGACAAGGATTGCTTGACTTGTCAATGAGTTTAGACCAAATCGGCCCTATGGCTCGTGACATCACTGGAATCACACTTGCTTTGGACACCATCGTTGGATATGACCCAACCGAATGTACCACATTGAAATGGGACGCTCCAAACTTCACTGAAATAGCTGAATCTGTCAAAGATGCTGAAAAGCCATTGGCAGGAATGAAAATAGCTACCTGTAAACAGTTCAAGGAAGTAACCAATGATGAAATCAATGCAATCATTGACGAATCTGTAGCAAAACTCGAGGAATTAGGTGCAGAAGTAGTGGAATTGAGTTTCAACTACATTGACATTTGTCTTCCTACTTATTACTTAATTAACTATGTTGAATTCTTCTCTGCAACCAGAAAATACGATGGAAGAAAATACGGTTCCAGAATCGAAGAGGTATGTGGTGAGGAAGTTCTTAGAAGAATCCAAATGGGTTCATACATTTCACAAAAGGAATTCAGCGGCAAATACTATCAAAAAGCGCTCCAAGCAAGGACAGTCATTAGAAATGAAATCAATGAAATGCTTGAAGGCGTTGACTTGATTGTAGGTCCAACCGTACCTAAATTGCCACACAAATTAGGCGAAAAGTTAGAGCCTATGGAAATGTATGCATACGACGTTCTTACCGTAATTGCTAACTTGGCAGGTATTCCAGCAGCAAGCGTAAAGGCTGGTGAAGTTGATGGCATTCCTGTAGGATTGCAATTGCAGGCAAAACCTCAAGACGATGCAAAAATTGTTCAGGCAATGGCTGCATTTGAGTATGCTAAATAAGTTTAAAACAATCAATAGCTATTTATGGCTATTTCTTACTTTTTTTATTTTTTTATTAAATTAATTGATTTTTCTTTTTTTTCATGATTTAAATTTTATAGAGGGTTAATATGAGCGAAAATTCATCAAATAAACAGAACAATTCCAAAAAGAGAAACAGGAATAACAATTCCAATCAAAACAAAAAACTGCTCAATGAAATCAAGACCTTGAAGGAAGAGCTTGAAATAAAGGACGAGAAAATTCAAGAGTTGGAATATGAATTATCCTTGAAGGATGAAAAGATAGATGACATCAGAAACGATTTGGAATTGAAGACTGTGGAAATTGATGAATACAGCCAAAAGATTGATGAAAAGGATCAAAAGATAAATAGTCTCAACAACACCCTCATTAAATACAAGTTTGAAAAGGAAAAGCTTGACTTGAAGCTGAAGAATGAAATCAACTATGAAAAGTCCAGAATGAAAGAGATGGATGACTTGGAGAAGAAAATCAATGAGAAAATAGCTATCATTGATGACAAGCAGGACCAAATCAACTATCTCAGAAGCCTTATCAATGACTATAAGGAGCAGGTCAAAAGCAATACTGACAATTTGGAATTACAGCTTAAGAAGATAACAAGAACATATGACAATCTCCTCTCTCAAAAGGATTCAATCATAGAAAAGCAGGACAAGACAATTGAGGAAATGATCGATTCTGCAAAGCAATTGGCTAAGGACAATAATGCTACCATAACTAGTCTTGAATTGCAAATTGGA
>JAEEWY010000184.1 GCA_016291275.1 Methanobrevibacter sp.
AGACTTTGATATAATAGTAGATGATGTGTTTTTACCAATGTGAATCATCTTAGCACCAGCATCTTGGTACTGACCCTTTGATGCAAAAGCAATCGATATTGTGTTACCACGGGCACCATCGCCCTTTAGTATACATGCAGGATATTTCATATTCAAACCTGATCCAACATTACCATCAATCCATTCCATTAACGCATTCTTTTCACATAATGCTCGTTTTGTAACTAGATTTACAATATTGTTACTCCAGTTTTGAATAGTAGAATATCTACATGATGCATCATCAGCAACATATATTTCAACAACAGCCGCATGAAGTGAGTCCTTTGAATAAATTGGGGCAGTACAGCCTTCAACATAATGAACGCTTGCACCCTTATCTACAATTATTAAACTTCTTTCAAATTGGCCCATTTGTTCACTATTGATTCTAAAATATGATTGAAGTGGTTTTTCTAACTTTACACCTTCTGGTATATAGATAAAGCTTCCACCACTCCATACAGCACTATTTAGTGCTGCATATTTATTATCAGTATAAGGTACAATTGTCGCAAAATATTTTTTAAATATTTCAGGATATTTTTTTAGTGCTGTATCAGTATCACAGAAAAGCACACCTTGTTTTTCTAATTCTTCCATATTATGATGGTATACTGCCTCAGATTCAAATTGAGTTGTAACACCAGCTAAATAATCTCTTTCAGCCTCAGGTATACCTAATTTCTCAAAAGTGTCTTTAATTTCTTCAGGTACATCATCCCAAGACTTAGAAACACGCTCAGATGATTTTATGTAATAAGTATAATCATTAAAATCAATGAAGTCTAAATTTGGTCCAAAATTAGGTTGTTCCATCTCCACAAATTTGTGATAAGCCTTAAGTCTAAATTCTAACATCCAATCAGGTTCACCCTTAAGTTCAGATATCTTTCTTACAATCTCTTCTGATAAGCCCTTACCTGTATCAACTACAGTTTTAGCATCAGTTTTAAAACCATATTTATAATCACCGACAATATCATTTATTTCTTTTTTATGTTGATCATTCATTGTCTTCACCACTTACATTGTCGTAAAAGGCATGCCAAGGAAGGGCAGCACATTTAATACGTGCTGGGAATTTAGAAACTCCTTGATATATTGATGCCTCATCAAGTAAATCCAAATCAGCATCTTCACCTTTCAACATATCAAAAAAGTTTTTCGATATCTCTTTAGCCTCATCTACTGTTTTTCCTTCAAGTACAGAGCACATTACTGATGCACTTGAACAGCATATTAAGCAGCCTTTACCATCATGTCTAACTTCTTTAATTTTATTTCCATTAAGTAATACTTCAACTTCAATATCATCACCACAAGAAGGATTACGTTTATGCATTAAATTTCCTTCGCCTTTTAATCCTTTGTTTCTTGGATTCTTATAATGGTCTGTCATTACTTCACGGTATAATTTTTCCATATCATAATTCATATAATCACCTAATTAAATTCCTTAAAGAAATCAATTACTTTTTTAACACAATCTGCTAATTTATCAACATCATCAAAGTCATTAAAAATTGAGAAGCTAGCTCTAACTGTACCATTTAATCCTAAATATTTTGTTAGAAGTTGAGCACAATGATGACCTGCACGCACGCAAATATTTTTCTCATCTAAAAAGCTAGATGCATCATGAGGATGAACACCCTTCACATTAAATGATAAAATTGCTTCATCAAAGGAATCATTATAAAGCTCAATTCCATCTATATTTCTAAATTTTTCTTCAATGTATGCACATAAGGCTTGATTATGTTCAATGATTTTATCATAGCCAATACTTGATATAAAATCAACAGCTTCACCAAGGCCAATAACCTCTGCGATTGCAGGAGTACCCACCTCAAAACGATAAGGGATATCTTTGATATCTACTCTATCTTGATATACTTCCTCATTCATATCACCACCATAATAAACAGGCATCATTTTTTTAAGATGTTTTTTCTTACCATAAAGTACACCAACACCCATTGGTCCAAACATCTTATGACCAGAGAAGCATAAGAAATCGCAATCTAATTCTTTGACATCAATTGGAAAATGTTGAATTGCTTGAGCGGCATCTACGATAACTAGCACATTATGTTTATGCGCAATTTCAATAATTCTTTTCATATCTACCTTATATCCAAGCACATTACTAACATATCCAAGTGCAATAATCTTAGTATTCGAATTGATATAATCTTCGATTTTATCAATATCTAATCTGTTTTTATCATTAAGCGGAAGGTATGTTAATTTTAAACCTATTTCCTTTGATCTAATGAGCCAAGGAAGTACAGATGAATGATGCTCTAAAACAGATGTTAAAACCTCATCGCCTGCTTTTAAACTATCCTTTAGCATCAACGATAGATCATTTAATGATTCACTTACATTTTTAGTAAAAACTACTTCATTAAAATCAGCATTGATGAATTTAGCAACTTTTTCTCTTG
>JAEEWY010000018.1 GCA_016291275.1 Methanobrevibacter sp.
ATCCAAGTTCACCAAAAATTTAATTTAATTCAATTGATTATATAATAATTGAGGTTAAAAGAATAAAAACTTAATGCAATAATTTTCTAATCAACAGAAAAAATAATCTCTTATGTGAGGAATTTAATGATTATCGATACACATTGCCATATTTACAATAGTGAAATGGGAGATGCAGAGGAAATAATTAAAGAGGCTCAAAAGAACAATATTATCCTAATATTGAATGGTACTGACCTTGAAAGCAATGAAGAAGCATTGAAATTGTCAGAAGATTATGAGAATGTCTATGCAGCTTTAGGATACTTTTACACTCTTGCAGATGAAATCACAGATGAAGACATTTTGCTATTGGATAATCAACTAAAAAAGGATAAAGTCATCGCTGTAGGGGAAATAGGCCTTGATTATTACAAAGGAAAAGAAAATAAGGATAAGCAAATTGAACTCTTTGAAAAAATGCTTACCTTAGCCGAAAAACACAACCTCCCTGTAATAGTTCATTCCAGAAAGGCAATGCAAGATACATATGACATCTTGAAAAAGCACAATGTAGTAGGATCCATGCATTCCTATCAAGGTTCCGGTGAAATGGCTGTGGAATTCATCAAATTAGGTTTCTATATAGGAGTTGGCGGAACAGTCACTCATAAAAACAACAAGAAAGCAAGAAAAATGCTGAATAAGATAGGCATTGGCCATGTGCTTCTTGAAACAGATTCACCATATTTACCTCCAGAAGAAAAAAGAGGGGAAATGAATACGCCACTGAACATAAAATACGTCATTAAAAAAATAGCTGAAGAATTGGATATTGAAGAGTCTGAAGTTATTGAAATAACTGCAGAAAATGCAAAAAAGCTATTTAAAATCACCTGATCCATAATCTTTTTTAAAATTATACTAACAATCGTTAGTTTTATATATCAATGCCAACATAATAAAATACAATCTTAACTAACAAGTGTTAGTTTTATGATTTATTTTTAATTTCATTTTAATAATTTCATTTTAATAAAAAAGATGATAATATGGCTAAAAAGAATACAAAAGAAAAGATATTTGATGTTTCCATTGACTTATTCTCACAATATGGATATGATGGGGTTTCTATACGGCAAATAGCTAAGGAAGTTGGAATAAAGGAAAGCTCCATTTATAATCACTATCAAAGCAAGGAATCAATATTAGAATCCATATTAAGCTATTACATTAACGAAATGCTGAAGGAAGAGGCTCCTGTAATGCAACCTAAGGAAAATCTGAATATGGATTTTGACCATTTCTATAAGGAAGGAAGCGATAGATTCATCTCAAAACTCTCTGAAGAGAAGATGATGAAGATTACAAGGATATTCCTGGTTGAATCCTATCATAACGAAAAGATAAAGAAATTTGTAAAGGAAGCAATTATAGGATATGCAATCAATGGCTGGGAAGATCTCTTTAATCTAATGAAAGAAATGAATTTCATCAAGAAGGATGCTGACATCAAGCAACTTGCAGAATCATTCTATTACTACGGATTATTCCTATTATACGAACATTTCATAATAAATTATCCTGAAGATGATGAAAAATTCCTAAAGGATTTCGAAAGAAGAACAACAAATCATATGAAAATACTCTTCAATTCCGTTAAGGCAGAGAATTATGAAGAAAATAATGAATCCCCTGATAAAGCCATCAGATTAGAAGAGAAAAAGGATTACCTAAAAGTTGAAAACCTTGTAAGAGATGCCTTTTGGAATATCTACAGACCTGGAGCCTATGAGCATTATATCGTTCACAATCTAAGAGATGATTCAAGCTTCATAAAAGATTTGGCTTATGTGATTGAAGAAGATAAAGATATCATTGGCCATATAAACTACTCTAAAGGCCATATAAACCTTTACAAGAGAAATAGGTATGGAGTGGAAATCAAGCTTAGCGATATAAAGGGAGAAGCTATCATCCTTGGCCCAATAGCTATAGATCCAAAATGTCAAAATCAAGGAAAGGGCTCCGAATTAATAAGGCATACATTAAGTCTTGCTCAAGAAATGGGTTTCCCATTTGTTTTTGTAGTTGGGGATGAAAACTATTACAGCAGATTCGGTTTCGAAAGTGCATCAAAATACAATATTTACCTTGAAGGAACAGACACAGAAGATGAAAATCCATTTTTCATGATAAGGATCTTTGAAAATGTCTTTGATGAGATAGATTATGACAAGGGACTATTCTACAATCCAAAAGTCTTTGATGTTGATGAAAAGGATGTGGACGAGTTTGACAAGAACTTCGAATACAAAGAGAAAAGAGTCCAGGAAGGGCAATTGAATATGAAATAATCAAGATAAAAAAACAAAATGTGGGTGATGATATGAAAATTTTAATTATTAACGGTTCTCCAAGAAAGAAAAACACATGGGCTATGGTTAAAAGAGCAAAATCCATTTTAGGAGAGGCGGAATTTGAAGAAGTGCAGCTAATGAAAGAGAAGATACCAATGTGCAATGGCTGCTTCAAATGCATTATGGAAAGTGAAGAGAATTGTCCTCACCATGACCAGATTAACACAATTCTTGAAAAACTAAGAAATGCTGATGGGTTGATAATCGCTTCTCCAGTATATGCAATGAATGTGACAGCACTTCTTAAAAACTTCTTTGATCATACTGCCTACCTCTACCACAGGCCAGAATTCTTTGAAAAGAAAGCATTGGTCTTTGTTTCTACAGCAGGAGCAGGACAAAATGATGTGGCAAAATACATTGATGAGAATTTAAGGCATTGGGGATTCAATAAGGTCTATAAGGCAGCTATTGCCTGCGGTGGAAAAGAGCATCTTGAAACAAAGGAAATAGACAAGGCAAGTGAAAAATTCAAAAAGGACATCGAATCCAATAAGCTCCACAGCCCTAAATTCATGGATATCCTATTCTATAACGTATGGAGAGCAATGGCTTTAACTGAAGACCCTATAAAGGCAGATGCTGAGTATTGGAAAAGCACAGATTTGGTCAGTCATGACTTTGCACCCGTTGTAAAGCTAAACCCAATAAAGAAGATATTTGCAAAAATAATGTTCTTTATCTTTAAAAGGGTGATGAAATAAGCATATCATAATAAATTTATCTAATAATAGATAAAATATCAATTGTTAATGAAAAAATTATTGGTAATCTTATGAATGAAACTAATCCCACTAAAGAATCAGAGAATATGGCTAAACCCAAAAGAATATTCTACTATGACGTTCTAAGGGCATTGGCAATAATAGGAATCGTATTCTGCCATGTCTCTGTATCCTATGTATCAAGAGATATAAATAGTCCTAATCTTTATATTTCTGTATTCTTTGACTGTTTTAGAGACTTTTCAATCCCTATTTTTGTAATGCTTAGTGGAGCGTTGCTTATAGGTAAAAAAGACACTTTATTAAAATTCTTTAAAAAGAGATTATCAAGACTTTTCATACCTTTCCTGTTTTGGGTATTGGTTTATATAATATTTACAATCATTATGAACCATGGATTTAACTTAGACAGTGCCCTAAAGATATTCTTTGGAACAGCAGGAACATTAGGAGTTCATTTCTGGTTCGTTTGGATGATTATAATAGCTTATGTTGGAATATTCATTATTAACAAAGTGATGCAATTAGATATCAACATCAATGATTTCAATCAGAAATTCATCACAATTTTAGCAATTCTTTCTGTAATCTACATTGGATTGAGTCATTACCACATAATCAATCCATACACTCCAATATTAACCTATTACCTTTCTTTCCTTGCTTATATAGTAATAGGATACTTCTTGGCAAAATATGACTTTTTGGAAAAAAGAATTGATAGGAAATACCTAATAATTATCACAGCTCTGCTATTTATAGGATCTTACCTTTGGTACATATTCTGTTTTGTAGTCCCAAGGTCTCATCTAGTGCATCAATTCGTTAGATTAAGCTATTTCAATTTATTGATACTATTCATGTCTGCAAATGCATTTTTACTATTTAAATATTTATCCAAGACCAAATCATTCATTGATATGGAAAATAATAGATTAGGAAATGCATTTACAACAATAAGCAATTACAGTTATGGAATTTATCTTATTCATTACTTGGTTTTATATTGCATAAAAATCAATTTAATCAAATTCATCAATTTCACTCAAGGCAGCTCATTGATTTGGATACCTGTTTTAGTGATTCTTACAACAGCAGTCAGCTTAGCAATTCTATCAATTCTAGACAAGATTCCTTATTTAGATAAGGTAACTGGAAAGAAATAACTATCTTAAAATAAGGAATTTAATAAGAAATAATAAAAACTTAAAATTAAATAAGTGATTTTATGATTGGAAACAGTTGGGATAATGTTTTAGAAGAGGAATTTAAAAAGGAATACTTCCTAAAAATAAAAGAATTTGTAGAAGCAGAATACAAAACTAAAACAATCTATCCGCCAAAAGAGGAAATATTCAATGCCTTCAAGCTATGTCCAATAGACAATGTGAAAGTTGTCATATTAGGCCAAGACCCCTATCATGAAGAAGGACAGGCCCATGGACTTGCTTTCTCAACACCTGAAGGACATCCAATCCCAAGATCTCTAAAAAATATCTTTAAGGAAATAGAATCAGAATACGGTTATCCTATTCCAGATTCCGGATGCCTTGAATCCTGGGCTAAGCAAGGGGTATTCCTACTCAATACTGTACTCACCGTTGAAGAGGGAAATGCAAATTCACACAGCAAATGCGGATGGCAAACCTTTACAGACAATGTAATTAAAATACTAAACAATCAAAAAGCACCTATCGTTTTCCTATTATGGGGAAAACAGGCAGAACTCAAAAAGGAATTGATTACAAATCCTAATCATTTAGTGCTTATATCCTCTCATCCAAGTCCATTTTCTGCAAGAAGAGGATTCTTTGGGTGCAATCATTTCAAATTGGCTAATGAATTCCTAAAGGAAAACAATTTAGAAGAGATTGATTGGAGAATCAATAACTCATCTAAGGGCCAGCAAATTCTTTTTTAAACAATTATTTTTCTTTTTTTAAACTTTTTTTAAACTTTTTTTAAAAAAAAATTGAAATAATTAAAAAAATGCTAATTTTATATATCGTTCATCAATAAACAGTTTCCTAAGAAACATTTATATATTTCAAAAACAAACCATTAAACATGACAGAAAATGAAAAGCAGTGGGATAAATTTGATTCAATGCCTTTTATTGCACTGATACACCACATATCACGAAATAAACTAAGATATGCTCAGAAAAACCCGAACCATATAGATATGGTTCACGAAGGACAATATCTGATGGAAATCTATAAAAGAAAAAATTTATCTCAGGACGACTTGGCAACAATTTTTGGTCAAAGCAAAGGAACAATAGCTAAAGCTTTAAGAAAATTGGAAGACAAGGAATATGTTGAAAGAATCGTTGATGAAAACAATAGAAGAAAATACATATTAAAAACAACAGAAAAAGGAGAAAAACTAGCTATTCTATTAGAAAATGATTTAAAGGAATGGGAAGAACAGGCTGGAATAGACAAATTAGACAATGAAGTTAAAAATCAACTAAGGGAAATAGCTAGAAAAACAGAGGAAATAGTCAAATAAATTATTATTTTCATTATTACTAAAGATATCTTCATATTACTAAAGATTAGGGATTAAAATGGCAAATAAAAATGTGGAATTAATGAGAGGAAATCCGGAAAAGGCTGTAAAGACCCTTGCTATTCCAATTATGATATCAATGCTTTTGACAGCATCATACAATATCATTGACGGTATTTGGGTAGCAGGTCTTGGACAGGCTGCAATAGCGGGAATCGGTTTTGTTACACCTATCTTCATGATATTGAATGGGGTAAGTGTAGGTCTTGGAAGTGGTGCTACAAGCAGCATTAGTCGTTTTGTAGGGGCTAAAAACCATGAAGGTGCTAATAAGTCTGCAGCACATGCTCTTTTAATATTCTTAGTTGCTTCAATCATTCTTACTGTAGTCCTATTATCTGTTCAGGAACCTTTGCTTCGAGC
This sequence comes from Methanobrevibacter sp., assembly GCA_016291275.1. GTDB lineage: Archaea > Methanobacteriota > Methanobacteria > Methanobacteriales > Methanobacteriaceae > Methanobrevibacter. The sequence goes on from JAEEWY010000018.1 coordinate 6,062, forward strand.
TTATGGAGCAAGCGGACAAAACCTTGCTGAAGGAATTAAATATGGAACTCCACTATTTTTAGGTCTTATTGCCTTTATGTTCGGTAACGGAGGAAGCGGTATTCTTCGTGGTGAAGGTGATATGAAAAGGGCAATGTATGCAATGATTGTCTCTGTAACCCTTAATGCCATTCTTGATCCTCTTTTCATTTATGTATTAGGATTAGGTTCTGCAGGAGCATCCCTTGCAACAATTGTCAGTGCTCTTGGATCAGCATCAGTAATCCTGTACTGGATACTCATCAAAAAGGACACATATGTGAATGTCAACTTAAAAGAGTTTAAATTCGACTCCAAAATAGCTAAAGACATCTTAAAAGTAGGTATTCCTGCATCTATGGACATGTTCATGATGTCCCTTGCAGTAAGCTTATACTTAGTGTTCATTTCAACAATTGGAGGAGAATACGGTATTGCATCATTCACCTCAGGCCAAAGATTATACCTATTTGCAATAATGCCCCTTACAGCTATTGGTAGTGCAGTAGCTGCAGTTTCAGGAAGCGCATATGGTGCTAAAAATGGCGATTACCTATCAAGAGCCCACTTATATGGAGTTAAATTTGGAATAGCATTTGGAACTGCTGTAACAATAATATTGATTGCATTTGCACCACAGCTTGCAACATTGTTTGCATACACAAAAGAAACAGCCGCTTTGGTTCCAGAGATTACAAGATTCTTAAGAATAGCTAGCCTTTGCCTTCCACTAACTGGAGCGGGAATGACTTCAAGTTTCCTCTATCAAGGAATGGGTAAGGGAACCATAAGCTTGATGTGGACCATTATCAGAGAGGTTATCTTTACTGTTACCGCAACATACACCCTCGGAATAGTATTAGGATGGGGACTTGTTGGTATTTGGACAGGTCTTGCAGTGGGAAGAATAACTGCAAGTATCTTGAACTTCGCATTTGCAAGATTCACAATCAAGAAAGTGAGAGAGAAATTCGGCACTTAATTATCAATTATTACACTACTAAATAACAATATAATCTAAAGGAAAAAAATACTATGCAAAAAACACTAGATACAAAAACACGGAATTTGATACTCATATTATTTTTAATAGGAGTGTTTATGGGATCATTGGATACTGGAATCATAGGTCCAGTGCTTCCATCAATCGAACAAAGCTTCCACTTGACAAGTAGGGAATCAAGTTGGATATTTACACTTTTTGTAATATTTTTCATGATTGGCTCTCCAGTCATGGCTAAATTTTCAGACTTTTACGGTAGAAAAAAGGTCTTTATCTTAGATGTGATTCTTTTTGGAATAGGATCATGCCTGATAGCATCTGCATTCAGCATAGAAGCAATATTTTTAGGAAGAATAGTGCAAGGTTTCGGTTGTGGAGGAATATTCCCTGTAGCGGGAGCATTTGTCGGAGATGCATTCCCCCTTGAAGAGAGAGGAAAGGCATTGGGAATCCTTGGAAGCGTATTCGGTATTTCTGCAATTGGAGGTCCATTGGTTGGAGCGGCTTTAATTCCATATGGCTGGAATTGGTGCTTTACAATAAACATTCCAATAGCCATATTCCTAATAGCGTTTGCATGGTACATCCTTCCAGAAATGGAAGATGAAAGAAAATTGAAGATAGATTATTTGGGAATCGTAATGCTAAGCCTGCTTGCGATATTTTTAGCTTACGGCCTAAACCAAATCGATTCAAGCAATTTCCTAAACAGCCTATTGTCTATAAATGTTCTTCCGTTCTTATTGCTGTTCATAATCATGATTCCAATATTCTTAAAAGTGGAAAAAAGAGCAGAAGAATCAATTGTGCCAATACACATGCTTAAAAACAGGGAAATCAGCATTGCATGTGTTGAAACATTATGCTATGGGATAATCTACTCTTCAGCAATATTCATTCCATCACTTGTAATACTTTCAATGGGATTGAATGAACAATACGCAAGCTTGATGCTGATTCCAATTTTGGGAGCGAATGCAGTTGCAGCACCAATACTAGGTAAGATTCTGGATTCTGCAGGTTCACGTAAGATCATGGCAGTTGGAACAATGATGCTTGCAATAGGATTATTTGCAATTGCAGTTTACCCAAGCAATCTGATATTTTTCATAATAGCTGGATGCATGATTGGTGTAGGTCTTGTAACAATCATTGGAGCTCCTTTAAGGTATATTGTCTTAACTGAAGCAAAACCATATGAAAGAGGAGCGGGCCAAGCTATTGTAAACATGCTCTCAAGTGCAGGCCAATTGATAGGTGGAGCCCTCATTGGTGGAATAATTGCTTCATTTGCAGGAATCTTAGGTTATAAAATCAGTTTGCTTTTAGCAACAATAGTTGCTCTCATTGCTTTTGCATTCACCTTGAAATTAAAAAGTCGTGACGAGCAGATAGCTACCATGAAAGCAAATCAATGAGAAAAAATGTAAAATTAGTTTTTAAATTTTTAGAAAATAAAAGGGTTAAATAGTGAATTCTATTTAAAACCTTTTTCCAATTTCATAAGCTTCCTTCAATTTATTTGGCTGGGCTCTTACATCACCTAAACTTCCAACATCCAAGACATCCATCACTTCATAACCCATATTCATCATGAAAGGCTGTATCTTTGAAAGCTCAATGTAAGAGTCATAATATCCCTCAGGGCCTAAATGAGTGAAAATAAGCACAACTTTGCCGGATAATGGAATCAAAGGATTATGTGTTATTCCATAAAACCTATCTATAAGCACCTTTAAGGCACCGGTCATTTGGCCAAAGTAAATTGGGCTTGAAATGATAAGCCCATCAGCATTGGCTATTTCATGAGTCACTGTCAAACCATCATCATCAAATACACAGTCCTTGCCTTGCATGCAAACTCCACAAGCTCTGCAAGGATGAACCTCCAGATCACTTATGTAATACTTCTTAACATTATGCCCCTTCTCTTCAGTACCTTTAATCATTTCATCCAAAAGCATATCTGTATTCCCATGCTTTCTTGGAGAACCCATAATAGCTACGATATCCATTTAATCACCTCATAAAAAATAAAATAAAATAAATACTAAATAAATAAGAATAAATAAAAATTAAGAAAAAATACTAAAATTAAGATAGAAAATACCTAGAAAACAATGCCCAAATAGAAAAAAATTTACTATTAAAAATATTAAAGAAAGATGTTAGGAAATAGCATCTTTCATAGATTTGACATAATTTACAAGTGGCTCTTTTGCATTTTCTCCATGCTCTGCAATAATGTTAACAATTGCACTTCCTACAATAACACCATCAGCCACTTTTGCAATATTTTCTGCCTGTTCCGGAGTATTGATACCAAAACCAACTGCTGCTGGAACGTCAGTGACCTCCTTAATATCCTCTAAAATGGATTTTAAGTCTGTTCTAATCTCACTTCTCATTCCTGTGACCCCTAATGATGAAACAACGTAAATAAATCCGCTTGCTTCCCTTGCAATCATCTGAATACGTTCCTTTGAGGTAGGTGCAATCAAGCTGATAATGTCAATTCCATACTTTTGAGTCACTTCAAGAATCTCATCCTTCTCATCATATGGAAGGTCTGGTGAAATGATACCACAGACATTAAGCTCTTGGCATCTCTTGAAGAACTTGTCATATCCATAATAGAACACTGGATTGATATAGGTCAAGAACACCAATGGAACATCTGACTTTTCACGGATTTGCCTGATTGCTTCAAAAACATCATCAGTGTTTGTATTGTTTGAAAGCGCTCTGATGTTTGCTTCCTGAATGACAGGCCCTTCAGCTACAGGATCTGAAAAAGGAATTCCTATCTCAACCAAGTCGCATCCTGCCTCTTCCATAGCCAAAACATATTCTACAGTCTTTTCAATTGTAGGGTCTCCTGCAGTCAAGAATCCAATGAAAGCCTTTCCATCCTTGAATGCATCAGCAATCTTTATATCTTTCTTATCATTCATTTAAAACACTCCTACAATTATTCGTATAATTCAACTCCTTTATAGCGAGCAATAGCTGCCACATCCTTATCTCCACGGCCAGATACATTTATTACAATAATATCATCCTTATCCATATCCCCTGCAATTCTCATGGCATGGGCTATTGCATGGGAAGATTCAATAGCTGGAATGATTCCTTCCATTCTGGATAAGTATTCAAATGCCTCAACTGCCTCATCATCAGTTGCTGAAACATACTCTGCTCTTCCGATATCATGCAAATATGCATGTTCGGGACCGATTCCAGGATAATCAAGTCCTGCAGATATAGAGTAAACCGGAGAAATCTGACCATAGTTTCCTTGACAGAAATATGATTTCATTCCATGGAAAATTCCAAGCTCACCTTTAGCAATTGTTGCTGCATGGAATTCAGTATCAATTCCCTTTCCTGCAGCTTCCACTCCTACAAGTTTTACCTCTTCATCTTCCAAGAAATTGTAGAATGCCCCCATAGCATTGCTTCCACCACCAACACAAGCGATAACCATATCTGGCAATTTGCCTTCAAGCTCCATGATTTGCTCTTTTATCTCTTCACTGATTACCGCTTGGAAATCCCTTACGATTGTTGGAAATGGGTGTGGACCCATTGTTGAACCAATTACATAGTGAGTGTCATCAACCCTTGAAATCCATTCTCTGAATGCATCATTCACTGCATCCTTAAGCACTTTTGAACCGGTTGTTACGGTATGCACTTTAGCTCCGAGAAGTTCCATTCTAAATACATTCAATGCTTGACGCTTGGTGTCCTCTTCACCCATGAACACTTCACATTCCATACCTAATAAAGCTGCTGCAGTAGCAGTAGCCACTCCATGCTGACCTGCACCGGTCTCTGCAATGACTCTGGTCTTTCCCATCTTTTTAGCCAAAAGGCATTGGCCAAGCACATTGTTTATTTTGTGAGCTCCAGTATGGTTCAAGTCTTCACGCTTAAGGTAAATCTTTGCTCCACCGAGATCTTCGGTCATTCTCTTTGCATAATACAATAATGAAGGCCTTCCTGCATATTCCTTCAATAGAGTGTTCAATTCCTCTAAAAATTCAGGATCTTCCTTAAAATGATTATATTGCTCTTCCAAGTTCAGGAGTTCATTCATCAATGTTTCAGACATGTATTGTCCACCATGAACCCCAAATCGTCCTCTGCTCATATTTTATCTCCAATTTAAAAATTCAAATATTTATTAGTAATTATTATTATCTATAATTTTCCATAATTTCAATGATTTCCTTGATTTTCTTTTCATCCTTAAATCCATCCGTTTCAACAGAACTGCTTAAATCAACTGCAAATGGATTGAATTCCTCAATAGCTAAAGCCAAATTTTCACTGTTTAGCCCTCCAGCTAAAAAAATGGAATTCTTAAAGAATTCGCTCTCTTTATCTATAAGACTCCAGTCAAATGTTTTGCCAGACCCTTTTCCACTGTCTAAAATAAAATAGTCAGATGCTGAATCTCGCCACTTCAATAGCTCATCATTATAATCAGCACCATCTTTTATTTCAATTGCATTTATTACAGGTATTTGTTTTCCAGTTTCTTCAATTGATTTATCTTTTAGATTCCTTATATACTTTTCATCTTCATCTCCATGAAGCTGAGCCATTTCGATTATTCCATCCCTGAATAAGTCAACAATAAGCTTCATATGCTCATTTACAAAAACCCCTACAGGAACAATCTCATCACTCAAAAGCTCTGACAATTCCTTAGCCTGCTCAAATGATACTTTACGTGGACTTTCAGCAAAAACAAATCCTATGTAATCTGGCTTATGTCTATTTGCCATTTCTATATCTTCAGACCTTCTCATTCCACAAATCTTAAGCTTAACCATTCTTTAACTCCAAAATTAAGCGTTCTTCAACTCCTCAATCATAGCCTTTTTATCATCACTTCTCATTAAAGTTTCACCAATCAAGACTGCATCAACATTGTTTTCCTTCAATCTCCTTACATCTTCAGCAGTTTTAATTCCGCTTTCAGAAATGAACAATATATCATCACTAACTAATCTACGTAAATTAACGCTATTATTGATATCAACAGTGAAATCAGCTAAATTTCTATTGTTTACTCCAATTATCTCTGCGCCAGCATCGATTGCAGTTCTGATTTCTTTTTCATCATGAGTTTCAACAATAGCAGAAAGACCTAAATCATGAGCCAAATCCAAATATTTCTTCAATTGAACATCCTCAAGTATTGAAACAATCAAAAGAATAGCTGAAGCCCCTAATGATTTAGCTTCCCATATCATATATTCATCTATTGTAAAGTCTTTTCTTAAAATTGGAATAGCTACATTTTCAGCAATTTCCCTAAGGTAATCGTTAGATCCTTTGAAAAAATATGGTTCTGTCAAAACTGATATTGCAGATGCTCCTGCTTGCTCATAATCCTTTGCGATTTTAATGTAATCAAAATCTTCAGCTATTAATCCTTTTGAAGGAGAAGCTTTCTTGACTTCCGCAATGATGGCAATTTCAGGGTCTTTCAAAGCTTCCTTAAAAGGGAAGTCATCATTGATATCCAGTTTTGATACTTCCTCTTTGAGTTGGCTTAAAGGCTTATTCCTTTTTGATTCAACCAATCTCTCTTCAGTCTTTGCAACAATTTTTTCCAGCATATAATCATCTATTAGTAAGCTAAGGTATTTATCTATTTGTAACTTCAATGAATCTTTCAAGCTGATTCAATGCCTTGCCTGAGTCAATGACCTCTTCAGCTAACCTGATTCCATCTTCCAATGAATCCACTCTTCCTGCAACATACAATCCTGCAGCGGAATTCAATAGAACTGCATTTCTTCTTGGACCTTTTTCTCCATTTAAAATAGCTAATGTGATTTCTGCATTTTCCTTTGCATCGCCACCAACAAGGTCTTCCTTAGATGAAATGGTCATGCCGAAGTCCTCTGGAGAAAGCTCATATGTCCTTGTCTTGCCATCCTTAAGTTCACATACTGCAGTCTTGTCACTTGCTGAGATTTCATCCATCACATCCAATCCATAAACAACCATTGCAGATTTGACTCCCAAATTTTTCAAAACATCTGTAAGGGGCTCCAGAAGTTCCCTTTCATACACTCCTAAAACTTCCATTGAAGCACCTGCAGGGCTTGTCAAAGGCCCTAAAATATTGAATATTGTTCTGATTGAAAGCTCTTTACGCACACCTGCAACATATTTCATTGAGAGATGATAGTTTTGAGCAAAGAGGAAACATAAGTTTATTTCCTTTAGGCAACTTAAGCTTTTTTCAGGACTAATATGGATATTGACTCCTAATTCTTCCAGCACATCTGCTGCACCACATTTGCTTGAAGCGGACCTATTCCCATGCTTTGCAACTGGAACACCTGCTGCGGAAATCACAATGGAAGATGTGGTGGAAATATTGAATGTGTTTGAACCGTCCCCTCCAGTTCCAACAATCTCCAAGACTTCCTCATCATTCAATAGCCTTACACAGTGAGCCA
>JAEEWY010000185.1 GCA_016291275.1 Methanobrevibacter sp.
ATTAATAAAATCCCAAATAAAAGTAATAAAATGAAGATAAGAAAAATAGAAAAATAGCTTTCATGAAAAAATCTTGAAATTTCATGAAAGAAAAAATAGTGAAATTTTAAAACAGAATAAAAACAATTTTTGAATCATTAAAAAAATAATGAAAAAATAATGAAAAAATAATTAAAAATTAGTAAAAAAATAGTAAAAAAATAAAAATAAAAATTGAATTATTTGTGGAATAATCTTAAGAAAGATTTAGGTAATTTTCCAAGATATGCTGCAACTGCGATTACAAGCAAAACAATACCAAATATAATGAAAATGAGATTATATGGCATCAAGAGGAAAGTAATACCTACCAAAACAAAAATTAACCCATCAATGAGAATAGCTGCCTTAGTCCAGCTAGGTTCAAATACAGACATTGCAAGTGTCCATCCAACTACAATAAGCACAACACTTGAAGCAATGACATCATAAGTGACAGGATTTGCATCAACATAATTCCATAATCCTAAAACCATTAGGATAACTGAAAATGCAAGTAAAATAATTGATTTTTTTGTAAATCTCATAGTATCCTCTAATTCGTTTTTAAGTAATAATTATTTGTAAATGACCAATTCCTCAATAGCTTTTCTAGGAGTGTCTCTTGGCTCTGCATTTCCATAACCTAAAGGAGTGAATAGTACAGGTTCCCATTCATCGTCTAAAGCCAAGAATTCCCTTGCCTTATCCGGCTTGAATGCTGCAATGAAACAAGTGTTCAAACCGACATCTTCAGCTGCAAGGATCATATGGGTCATAACAATGGTTGCATCAATGTCTGCAATGTTCTTATCATCATACTTCCTAGTCCAAGCCTTTTCCTTAGAGGCAACTACACAAAGGACAATTGGTGCTTGTGTAAACCAATCAGGACTGTAGATTCCTTTCAATTCTTCCTTATACTTTTTAGTGTCAATTACAATTACCTTAAAAGGCTGGAAGTTAACTCCAGTTGGAGCAAGTTGAGCAGCTTTTAATATCATGTCTAATTTTTCTTGCTCTACTTCCTTATCTTCAAAGCCTCTCATACTGTATCTTTGTTCAATTACATCAAAAAATTCCATCTAAATTACTCCTTAGAATAAATAAATGATAAAATAATTATTATTCTCATTATGAATATTATTTCATTAGAATATATCTCTTATTCTGAATCTTCATTAATGTCTCTATTTTTAAATCCTTCATAAACGATGTCTTCCAAATCACAGAAGCGTCTGAATTTCTCTTCCTCTTCCATCTCTTCATATGCATGTGCTACAAGTCCAGGAAGCCTTCCAATCATGAAAATTCCTAAACCTAAAGAGCTTTCAAATCCTAAATCAGAAAGCAATCCCGCATTGACACCATCTACATTCAAGCAAATTCCTTTCCTATCAGATAATATGCTCTCGATTACAAGTGCCAATTTTGTATGAGGTCCAATGGATGATTCCATAATGGCCAAATCAAGCAATTTCACTGCACGGGGATCCTTATCATGATACCTATGGCCATAGCCAGGCACTCTTTTGGATTCGGATTGATACTTATCAACAATTTCAATAGCTTTAGCTGCTATTTTCCTGTTTACATCCTCATCTGCAGTTTCCTCAAGGTTCAATGAACTGATTGATTCCTGGAACAATTCCATAGCCTTCTCAATAGCTCCTGCATGGTTTTTACCAAATGACAGCAATCCTCCTGCAACAGCATTATTGATGTTTGCACCTGATGATGCTATCAACCTTGCAGACTGTGTGCTTGGAGGAGTTACACCATGATCGCAAAATGAAACAAGAATATGATTGAAAATCTTTGATTCCCTTTCATCAGGCAACCTTTCCCTAAGCAATAGAAATACCATTTCAGCAAAGCTAAGATTTGTGATTAAATCTTCCTGATTATAACCTCTAGTAACCAATTCATTAGGCTTTACATCAGTAATCTTAGTTTTTATGCTGTGTTCAGGAAATTTAAAACCATTCTTGCCCGGTTTTGGATTATCGTTCATAATATTCTCCTTAAATAATCGTAAATAATCTACATATTCTAATAATTAATTTAGTCTAATATCAATTAGTCTATCAATTGTCTAATAATCAATAATCTTAATTAAACTTGATATAATATAATTTTTTCTAATATTTAATTCTATTTTAGTTAACTTGAATAACTAGAATTCAAAACTTGAAACTCTTGGCTCAACAAAACATGCAGGCCTTGCTGCTACAATTCTCACTCCACTTGCCCTTTGAGAGCCTATATTTACAAAAGATCCGAGTACTGTTGTCTTACCACCAAGACCTAAAGGACCGATATTTGTCTTATTCAACTCTTCTGCAATGTATTTTTCAATATCTGATTGATTACTTAAATTACCATGAGCCATTGCTCTTAGCATTAATGCATTTGCCTCAAAGTGGGTTCTTCCAACTCCAA
>JAEEWY010000186.1 GCA_016291275.1 Methanobrevibacter sp.
ACAGACATAACCATGTATCAGATGATCAACTATGATGATGAAACCGGAAGAGTCTATGAAAACGATTGGTTTAACTTGAATAATCTTGATGAAAGCTTTGATGATGTAGTATTCTCCCCTCTGAAAACAAAGGATTTCCTATTTGACCTATCTGTAAGTAGCTGCCAAAAGATTTATAGAAACAGCTTTTTGAAATCAATCGATGCAAGCTTTCCAGAGGGAATATACTTTGAGGATATGCCATTTTTCTTTTATGTCTATCTTAAGGCTGAAAGGATTTCAATCATCAGAAAGCATTTCTATTACAGAAGAAAGCATGATCTTTCAATAACTCATGTAGTGGATGCAAACTACTTGGACACTGTTGAAGCCGGCTGTGAGCTTATGAGAAGAATGGTTGACAATGGGTTCTATGAAGACTACAAGTTCGACCTTTTAGCCTACAAGGTCAATGGTCCAAGAATGGCACTTATGGACATTACAGAAGATGCCAAGGAACCTCTTTTCAATCTTATAAAGGAAGATTATGAAAAGATTAAAGAGACTGAGTACTACCAAGACTACTTGGATAATCTAGGTCCAAAGAAGAAAAAGTTCTTCCTGGATGTCTTGAAGTATGACAGTTATCTTGAATTCAAAAAGGAAAATCCGGAATATTGATGATTTTTTAATTTGATAATTCTTTATGAATGAAAAAATGAAAAATTTAAAAAATATTTAAATAATATAAAACATTTATAAGTAATTACAATAATATATAAAAATATTAGAAGATTAAAATTACAATTAATTTAATTATCTAAAAAAAGGAGATTTAAAATGGACGCAGTAAAATTTGCAGCATTGTTTATTATTTTTATTATGGTCTTCAGTGCAGTGGCTACTTTCATTGCATATGTACTCTAAATCAAGAATAATTCATGATGAAAATGGTAAATGAAAATAAAAAATTAAATCTAATCAATTACAAGAAAATTTTAATGTGGAGGATAAAAAATGGTAAAATATAATATTGGTGCAGTAGTTGCAGAATTTAACTATGATATTACTCATATGATGTTAGAACTTGCAAAAGCAGAAGCTAAAGTTCGTGACTGTGAAATTACAAAAATTGTAATGGTTCCTGGCGTATTCGATATGCCACTTGCAATCAAAAAATTAACTGAAGCAGATGAAGAAGGTAAAATTGACCTTGACTGCATAATCACTTTAGGTACTGTAATTGAAGGTGCAACCGATCACGACCAAATCGTAGCTCAACATGCATCCCGTAAAATTGCTGACTTATCCTTAGAATGGGGTAAACCAATTTCCCTTGGTATCAGCGGTCCTGGAATGACCAGATTAGATGCACACAGAAGAGTTAGCTATGGTAAAAACGCTGTTGAAGCAGCGGTTAAAATGTGTGACAGATTACAAGACATTTAATTTTAAAAATTTATTTATTAAAAGAATTTGATTCAATCAATTCTTTTAAACTATTTTTAACTATTTTAAAAAAATTTAATTGATTTAATCATTATTTAAAAAAATTTTGATTAAACTTTTTCTAAAAGTTTAGAGGATAATATGGCAATTTTAAAACCTGAAGAGTTAAAAGAGAAATTTGATGACCCATGGATTGCTCCATATGAGAAAGTCATTACAATGGCAGATGGAGATATTGTAGAACTTATTGAATACCACCCATGCCCAAGCGGTTCCAACTGGTTGCTTTATCAATACCAACACAGCAGTGAACTTATCATTGATGCTAAAAGAGATGGGAACAAGCACACCTACCTCTGTAAAGTGGGCAAAAAGCCAATCGACCTTAAGGCAAGTATCAATGCTGCTGGAATTGAAGAAGTGGTGATTGATGAAGAGGCAAAGGAAGTTAAGGTAACCCACGGAGGCCTTGCTGGCGCTGGTGTAGGTGCTGGAATGTGCAGAGGAATGGGAGAAGGTGTCAAATACGTAGATGTCCTTGAAGTTGGTGGAGGCAGTAAGGAAGGAAAAGCTACTGTTGTAACTCCAAAATATGAAAAGCTAGTCATTGGAATCGATGACACAGACGTTAAGGATGCTGGAGCAACTTGGACTATGGCTCATAACATTGGCCTTCAATTGAAAGAGGAAGGATTCGAGTATCTTGACCATATTATCGTTCAGTTATTCCCACATAATCCTCACAAAACTCAAAACTGCGTTTCAATTGCACTTACCTTTGCTGTAATGGCTGAAGATAAGGAAAGATTGATCAATAGGCTTATTGAAATCCTAGAGCATGACACATTATCCGATAAGACTGCAATAGCTATTCTTGAAGGAATAGGAATCCCACCTGAACTTAGGGAATATGCAATGGCTACAAAAACCGGAATGATGGATGTTGAAACTGCTGAAAAACTTGCAGAAGGATTGGACATTCCACTCATTGCAGTTACAGGAGACCAAGGTAAAGTAGGTGCACTTG
>JAEEWY010000019.1 GCA_016291275.1 Methanobrevibacter sp.
ACAGCATTTGTAGCCATGATCTGGGTGACACCTATCTCCTTCAACGCCATGATGTTTGCCTTCCAATTGCTTTTGTGTGGAGGGCAAGTGTGACCTGCAGAGTGTCTTGGCAAGAAAGCAACTGTCTTATCCCCAATGCTTAAAAGGGAAACCTCAACAGAACCGTATTCTGTATCAACAGTCTTTTTTTCTATAGAATCTGCCAATTCACCTATTTCTTCTACTCCACTACCACCAATAATTCCAATCATATGATAACCTCAATACCAGAGCCAACTTATCCTTTTGTAACTGCTAAAGGAACAACTTTTGCAACTAATTTAGCAATTCCTGCATCGTGAGATGTTTTGACAACTGAATCAACATTCTTGTATGCACCAGGTGCCTCTTCAGCTAAAACAGGAGCGGAATTTGCTTTTACATGAATTCCTTTTGCATTCAATTCCTTCTCGATTCCTTCTGCAGTGAATTGTTTTTTAGCAGCAGTTCTTGATAGGACCCTTCCTGCACCATGAGCAGTAGATCCAAAGGTCTCTTCCATAGCAACATCAGTACCATGCAAAATGTAAGAAGCGGTACCCATAGTTCCTGGAATCAATACAGGTTGTCCTACGTCTCTGTACTCCTTAGGAATTTCACGTCTTCCAGGACCAAATGCACGAGTAGCTCCTTTTCTGTGAACAAGAACTTCCATATGGGAACCTTTTACCTTATGAACTTCCTTTTTAGCGATATTGTGTGCAACATCGTAAATGGTGCTCATACCCATATCATCAGCACTACGTGAGAACACCTCTTCAAATGATTCTCTAACCCAATGAGACATCATTTGACGATTTGCCCATGCATAATTAGCACCAGCAGCCATAGCTTTCAAGTAACCTTGTGCCTCTTTGGAATCAATAGGCGCACAAGCCAATTGCCTATCAGGAATATTGATTTTATAATTTCTATAAGCCTTATCCATTTGCCTTAAATAGTCAGAACAGATTTGGTGTCCACAACCTCTTGAACCACTGTGAATCATAATGGCTATTGATCCCGCTTCAAGACCAAATGCCTTTGCTACAGTTTCGTCATAAATCTCTTCAATCTTTTGAACTTCAAGGAAGTGGTTTCCGGAACCTAATGAACCTAATTGAGGAATTCCTCTTTTTTTAGCCTTATCACTTACAACAGCAGATTCAGCATCCTTCATTCTACCGTTTTCTTCCAAGAACTTAAGGTCGTCTTCCCAACCGAATCCACGTTCTACAGCCCACCAAGCACCGTAGTCTAAAACCTCATTGATCTCATTATCCTTAAGTCTGATTTGACCTTTACTTCCTACACCTGATGGAATGTTCTTAAACAATACTTCAGTAAGTTCCTTAATCTTAGGTTTGATTTCATCTTCTGTCAAGTTAGTTCTAAGCATTCTAACTCCACAGTTAATGTCAAAACCTACTCCCCCAGGACTTACGACACCATTATTGTAATTGAAAGCTCCTACACCACCAATGCTGAAACCATACCCAAAATGAATGTCTGGCATAGCTATTGACGCACCTTGAATACCAGGCATGCAAGCTACATTTGCCACTTGCTCAAGAGCTCCCTCTTCAATATCCTTAACGGATTCATCATCAAGATACAATCTTCCAGGAACTCTCATTTCCTTTTTATAACTGCTTGGGAGTTCCCATACATTGTCTCTTACCTTTTCAAGATTTTCTTTAACTGACATAAATATCACTGAATAAGTTAAAATAACAATTTAATATTCAATATTTAAATGTTTAACATAATAATTTTGCATAAAAATTGTTTGTATAAAAATTATGAATTTCAATTATATTTTTAATATAATTTCTAATATAATATTATAGTTATGTTTTATAATACATTTAAAATTAATTGTTGAAATTAAAACTAACAAAATCAAGAAAAAGGAATATCTGAAAAAAATACCTTTAAAAATTACATAAGCCCAATTAATCCAAAAAAAGCAAAAATTGATGTATGGTGTAAAGGATTAAATGATGGTTATTGAGTTTTTAGTGTTTAAAAAATGATAAAATAAAAATAAAAATTTAATTTTAAAAACACATTGATTAAAGGATGTAAACTATGTAATTTATAAAATCTAAATATTTATGAGATGTTTCTTTTTAAGAAATTGCACGATAATATTCATAAATCTTTAGTAGTTTTTATCCTATATGGTTACATCCTTTAATAAACAATGGGTTTGGTTTCATTTGTTTAATTATACCCAGCTCATCATTTCTGGGCTTGGAGCTGCGCTAACAGCTAAAATAGATAAAAGTAATACTGTAAGAACTACAAATATTACCATGCAATCTTTAAAGTCAATTCTAAGGTTGTGGAAGTTCATAGGATCCATAATACTGGTTTTTCTTCTTAAGTCACAATTATTGTTAGTATGTTTTATCATTTTTTCACCTCATTTTTAATTTAAGTTTTCTTATAAATTTTCTCTCTGTACTATTACTAAGTTCTAAAGCATATATAAAAAAAGAGAAAGAGAGCATTTGAAAACTAATATGGGGTTGGATTTCAAGTGTATTTATTTGGGAATGAAAACAATTTTCCCATTGGTTTTCAAGCAGTTTATATAATATTAAAATTAAATAATTAATTGGTAGAATTAATAATAAACTTAATAATGAAATAATATTGGTGCATAGCTATGGAAAATAATGAATCAAAATCTAATAAATATGATTATTTTGATGTCACTGCAGACATTGGATTTCATGCCTATGGGAAATCCCTAAATGAGGCATACGAAAATGCAGGGCTCGCTATGTTCAATGTTATAACAGACATAAGCAAGGTAAAAAAAGATGAATCTAGAGAATTTGAAATAGTTTCAGAGGATTTGGTTTCTCTTTTATACGATTATTTAGAAGAGCTTTTGTTCCTGCAGGATACAGAGTTCCTGTTCTTTTCTGATTTTAAAGTGAATATTGAAAAAATAGTTGATGATGAGTCTTCCAATCTAGAAAATTATAAATTGACTTGTTTTGCTTGCGGTGAGGAAATAGATTGGAATGTACATAGCCCAAAATCCGAAGTTAAAGCCATCACTTTTCATAAAATGTGTGTAAAAGAAGATAATGGTGTCTTTAAGCTTAGAGCTATTTTAGACTTATAATAAAATTATAATAGAATAATAAAATTATAATAAAATTTAATAGAATTATAATAAAAAAAGAAGGGATATTAAATCTAAAGGTTACAGCGTTTAATATCCTCAGGTGAAAATCTTAAAATGATTTCTCTTGAATTTCCTCTAACTCCTTTTCCAGTGAACTTAGTGTCCACCAATCTTAAGAATTCAAGTTTTTCAAGAGTTCTGTTGAATGTAGCATAGCTAACTCCTGCCTCTTCCTTAAATTGTTTAGACAAATCGCCAGCAGTCAATATTTCATCACTATCAACAACTGCCCTTAGCAAAGTCCTTTCAATGTCATTTAAGGAATTTATGGTTTCCATCAGATTAATGGAACCTTGTTTGGATACTGCTTCTTCAACATGCTCTAAAGTAATGGATCTGCTTGCATTTGCTTCAGCAATATTACCGCATACTCTAAGAAGGTCAATTCCAACCCTTAAATCTCCCACTTCAATGGTGTGATTAGCTATTTCTTCAATGATTTCATCTGAAATCACCCCATGATAGAATCCTGCTCTAGCTCTATCTTGAAGAATACTGAATATTTCAGAGTAAGTGTATGGCTGGAATGTAATGTCTTGAGGAATGAATACAGTATTTACATTCTTGTCAAGAGCATATCTGAATTCCAAATCTGAAAGAATTGCAAAAATACCTGTTCTCACTCCTTCAAATTCTTCATAAGCTCTTAAAATATCATAGAATATTTTATTTGCATGTTGGGTTTGGAATAAGTAATTAACATCATCGAAAGCAACAACCAATGCTTTATTGTCAGCAGAAAGCTTGTTCATGACTTTTTCATATACTCTTGAAAAAGGAACTCCTGTTTCTGGAGGTTGATGTCCAAATAATTTTTTATGAATTTGAGAAAAGATTCCAAAACGTGTTGTGTGCAATTGACAATTAATGTAACAGCAAACCACCTTATCAGTAGTGTGTTCAACCAATTCAAAAACCTTTTTAAGCGCTGTTGTTTTCCCTGTAGCGCATGATCCCATAATCACTGAATTGGTAGGGCGTCCGCCTTGAATGGCTGGCCTAATGCACATAGCCATCCCTTCCATTTGGCTGTCCCTAAAATTAAAGTTTTCAGGCATATAATCAGGATTAAATGCATTTATGTTTTGGAATAATGTTTCATCTCCCATTAAAATATCTTCTATTGCCATATAGTTTATTATATGTTAACTTATATAAAAAAGTTCTTTAATTTTGAATAATGGCATACAAATTTTAATAAAAAAAGAAAATTCATAAAAATTATTGAAAAAAGAGAATAAGAGAAAATCTAGAAAAAACAAGAAAATAAGAGATGAAAAGTAAAAAAATAAAAGAATAGAAAAAATAAGGAAAATGATTATTTGTCAATGTCAACTAAATTAATCACTTTTACATCAGTGTTTTCTTTTATCCAAGCAAGTAATCTTTCTGCAAAGATTAACTTTTTGGTTTTAATCTCATCTGCAGGACCTGTTGCCCCTTCAATGTTAGGTCTTGAATATTTGGTTACAGTTGTTCCAAAATCCATTCCTGCAAGAACCATTTCCTCGCATCCTAATGCAATGGCAAAAAACATTGCCCTATCCCCATCAGTAAATCCTCCAAAGTTGTATAAATGACCTATAGGCACTGATTGAGTGGTTCCAAGTATTTTATCAAATTTGGTGGTCCAATTATCTATAAGTTCCTCATTGTTTCCATGGGCATGGATGACAAAATAGGATCCCAATGAATTTGCAGCCAATAAATCCTCCATCTTGCCGTCTAAGTCAGTAGCAACAATGTCTGGAACAAGATCCTCTTCAAGCATTGCAGTGGTGGCACCATCTGCAGAAACAATAAGGTAATCATTCAAGTCATAATTTTCCTTTACATATTTAATATGCTTCTTTATGGAAGGACCCGCACCAACAACAATGAATTTGGAAGTGTCTTTTTTCTCCATCATTTCATCAAAGAATTGCTCAATGGTCAAGCAACCTTTTTCATCAAGAATCTTATCCAATAATTCTGCAGTTTTCTCATCATCATCTCTTAAAAATCCAAGAGTTTCAAGAATTTCCTTATACCATCCTTCCCATTCATTAAAATCCATATTTACACCTTTAATAATCAATGATTATAGTTAATTTAATAATTATAATTAAAATCTAAAAATTTATAATTTAAAAATTAAAATTCCCAATCTTCTAAATTACTGATTTTACCACCAAAACTTACACTTAAAGGAGTCAAACTAGGTCTTCTTTCAACCAAAAGGCAATATCCATCTGTTCCCTCTTCATAATCTTCAACCAGTTGAGGAACATTCATTACTGTATCGTTTCCATCATCATCCACTCTTTCAAGAATATTGAAGTCCAACATCCTATCTGCAAGAGTTGTTATCTTAATCTTGTCAGAAGATGGCTTGGAAGGAATATTCAAGTTAAAGAGATCAACTCCCTCTGGAAGACCTTCATCCAAAACCTTTTTAACCACTTTAGCAAGAATCTCTTGAGCAAAGCTATAATCTGTATCAACATACCAATTGCCCTCTTCATCCTGCTTGAAGCAATCGTCATCCAAAAACAATGAGCATGCAATAGCTGGCACTCCAAGACCTACAGCTTCAAGTGCTGCACAGACAGTTCCAGATGTGGTAATCTGTAATCTGCTTATGTTGATTCCAGGATTGATTCCAGTTACAACAAGATCTGGCTTTTCATCACAAACATAATTAACACCTACATTGACAGAATCCGCTGGAGTTCCAGACAATCCATAAGCCATGCTGCCGTCAGCCAATTCATACTCTTTCAAATACATATGCTTCATGATATTGACTTTACGGCCTACAGCACTGTTATTCTCTTGAGGAGCTACAACAGTAACATTAGCAAAGTCTTCAAGTGCTTGTTTATTGGCTAAAATACCTGGACCAAGAACACCATCATCATTGGATATTAAAATGTTTTTCATAAAAAGACCTCATAAAATTTTTTTCTTAAGTTTTTACTCAATTTTTTTCTTAAATATATTTTATTTTTAATAATACTTATAAATTCTTAAATGATTTCATGAAAAATAGAGATTAAATAAAAATTAATAAAAAAATGAAATAGTAGCTAAAATAATTAAAAAAATAAAAATTAAAAGCCTTAAAAATAATTAAAAAAAGAAAAGAAAATATCTAAAAATGCTTAAAGAAGTCAAATACTTTAGATATCTTATTAATTGAAGGCATTGCAACATTCTTTACAAATTTTATTTGATAATTGAATCCCAACAATTCAAACTCTGATTTTACCCTATCCAATTCATTTGGAATGTCAAGGGATTGGGGACATAATCTCTTGCATCTGCCACAATGATTGCAAAGCCCTGCACTTGCCTGCTTATTGGTTATTCCACCAACAACCATATAGTAATTCACCATAGCATGTGGAAGCACACCAAATGCCTTTTTATTGAATAGATACTTTTCATTATAGACATTAAAGCAATCTGGAATATTGACTCCTTTAGGACAAGGCAGACAATAGCCACAACCTGTGCAATTGATTTTCATCATTGAATTGAAAATACCTTGAGCCTTATCCAATACATCCAACTCATCATCAGACAATGAATCAATCTCAACCCTTTCTGCAATAGCCATATTTTCCTTCATCTGATCAAGAGACCCCATTCCAGACAATACGCAAGTGATTTCCTTCTGATTGAAAACCCAACTTAAAGCCCAATCAACAGAGGATTTGCTGGAATCAACTTCATCAAACAAGGCACTTACTTCCTGAGGAAGCTCCCCTGCAAGAAGCCCTCCCTTTAAAGGTTCCATTACAAATACGGCGATGTCATTTTCATATGCATATTGAATTCCACGAATTCCTGCCTGCGCATTGACATCTAAATAATTGTATTGGACGAGCACCATATCCCAAGGGAAATCATCGATTAGAGTTTTGAATTCATGTGGAGAACCATGATAAGAGAAACCAATATTTCTGATTTTGCCATCAGATTTTGCCTTTTCCAAAAATTCATAAAGCCCTAAATCCTTAAGCCTTAAAATGGTTGACAAGTCAACGCTATGAACATAATAGTAATCAATGAAATCTGTCTGAAGCTTTCTTAACTGCTCATTTAAAAATGCATCCATATCCTCCATTGACCTTACCATCCAGGAAGGCAATTTGGTGGACAATTTGATCTTATCCCTATATTTCACTCCATCTGAACCAGATAAGCTTAAGATGTCTCCTAAAAAGGATTCGCTTTCTCCACCATGATATGCGTATGCAGTGTCAATGTAATTCACTCCATTTTCAATAGCATATAAGATAAATTCCTGAGCGCTTTCCCTATCAATTGAATTGTTTTTGGTGGGAAGTCTCATAGCCCCTATACCAAGAGGAAATATTTCATCTCCATTCTTTTTAACTAGTCTTTTAACCATTTAAACCCCTTAAATAAATATGATAATAATAAGATAATAGGATAATAATGAATTATTAATTATAAATTATTAATTAAAGATAATATTAATTTTTATTCCTTAATTTCAATATTATAAGCTCACTGTCAGTTCCCCATCTGAATGGATAATCCATGGAACCAACACCAGTTGTAACATGCAAATACCTATCCTTTCCACCAATGCTCTTCTTAAAAAGACCCATATTATACATAATCAAGTTCCCTATCCAAACAACTGGATAAAACTGACCTCCATGAGTATGGCCAGACAATTGAATGTCAAAACCCAAACTTGAAAACACTTCCCAGTTTTGAGGCACATGGAAATTGATTATATTTACCTTATCTTCCTTGATGAATGATTTCAAATCTTCCAAACTTACAGTTTCTATCTCACCGAAACTATAGGTAAGGCCAAAGATATTCAAGTCCTTAAATTCCATTCCTTCATTATCCAAAATGAGGATTCCCGCTTTCCTGCAAGCATTATAAACATTTTCAATTCCTGGATAAAAGTCATGGTTTCCTGCTGTAAAGACAATCGGAATGTTCACATCCTTAAGTGGCAAGAAATCATCCTCTTCAACTACACAGGATCCATCTGCCAAATCTCCAGATATGACTGCCAAATCACAAGTGGAAGACAAATCATTTAGTTTATCCCTTAAGTCTGAAATGATTTTCTTATGTCTTATTGCTCCAAAATGAACATCAGATAAGTGGACAATGTTAATGTCCTGATTGATCTTGTCAAGTTCAATTGTTTTCTCATGAATAATGATCTTATGAGCATGCCAATAGCTATAGACTGTTATTATAGGAACCAATAGAAGAAGAGCAACTATAAGATAAAATGGAAGTTCCACAAAGGTTCCGATTATGTAAATAAATAAAATGTCGAAGAAGAAAAACAAGGACATCCAAATCCAGAATCCTGATATCTCATCTAAGGCCCTTGTTATGAATCTGGATTTTTTCTCTTCAAAAAACATAGGCAATATATTCAATAAAACAAAAAGAACTGTTAATAAAAGCAAATATGAATCATCTAATCCACCGAACAATAAAAACAGGTATTTCATGAGGAAAAACTCAAATATTGCAATAAGTGGAGTGGACATCAACACTCTTTTTGTTCTGAAACTCATAAGAAAACCTCTAATATTAATCTTTAAAAAGTCATTTATAAAATTATCATAATTAACCAAATAAAGAAATGAAAGTGCCGACAAAATATTTAAGAACTATTAAAAAGAAAGGTTATATATAGCTTGACATATTATTATAACTTTAAAATAATAATAAATCTAATGAAAAAACAATTAAAATTATCCATTCAAGCGCATAATTCTTATTATATATTGGAGGAGAATAAATGAACGAAATATTATTAATGCTCCCTGGTCCAACAACCGCTGACCCAAGAGTATTGCAAGCAATGGGAAAAGCTGTTGTAAACCACAGAGGAGACGAATTCGGAGAAATCTATACTGAAACCACTCAGTTAATGTCTAAAACTTTCCAAACTGAAAATGATTCTTATATCCTTACTGGTTCAGGAACTTCTGCAATGGAAGCAGCTCTTTCCAACCTTGTTAACAGAGGAGACAAAGTATTGAATGTTATCGGAGGAAAATTCGGAGAAAGATTTGCAGAAATTGCAAACTATCATGGAATCGAATCAGTACCTTTAAATGTTGAATGGGGAACTGCTGTAACCCCTGACCAAGTGCAAGAAGCATTGGAAGCAGATGAAGACATCAAGGCAGTGACTATGGTTCACAACGAAACCTCCACTGGAGTGGCCGCACCTATTCAAGAAGTAGGGGAAGTCATGAAAAACTACGATGCATTATTCATTGTAGACACCGTATCATCCTTAGGTGGAGACTATGTGGATGTAGACAAGTTCCACATTGACGCTTGTGTAACCGGATCCCAAAAATGTCTCGCTGCACCACCTGGACTTGCAGCTATTACCTTCAATGACGATGCATGGGCAGCATGTGAAAAAGTTGAACCTAACAACTACTACTTAAACATGCCTAAATACAGAGCAAACGGTAACAAAACTCCTGCTCAAACTCCTTACACCCCATCAGTTTCATTGATTTACGGATTAAAAGCAGCACTTGAAGTAATCCATGAAGAAGGACTTGAAAACAGTGTAGCAAGACACCACCAAGCAGCAGCTGCATCAAGAGATGCTGTTAAAGCTTTAGGTCTTGAATTATTCCCTGATGAAGCTGTATCCTCTGCAACTGTAACTGCAGTAAACATCCCTGAAGGTGTAACTGACGATGACATCAGAGGAACCATGTTAAACAAATACAAAGTTCAATTAGCTGGTGGACAAGACCATCTTAAAGGAAACATCATCAGAATTGGACACATGGGTGTAATCAATTACCAAGAATTAGCTATTACCTTTACTGCATTAGGATTAACCTTAAAAGGATTAGGTTTAGTTGAAGATGCAGGTGCAGGTGTAGCAGCTCTTGCTGACCATTACATCTAATTTTCTTTTCTTTTTTTTCTATTCTTATTTTTTAAATTCTATTCTTATTTTTTAAATTCTATTCTTATTTTTTAAATTCTATTTTCATTTTTTCTAACCCTATTTTTAATCTATTAATCCTATTTTCTTATTTTATTATTTCCTCATTTTCTTATTTCTTTAGCAATTTCAAAATTTAATCAAGATTTAGAAATATTTATATAGAATGTAATATAATTTTAACATATGGAATGTATTTTTAACATATGAATGTATCTTACATATAAATGTAAATAGTAAAAAATTATATCAAAAAGAATATAATATATTATATGTTAATAACAAACCATTAATTAAAAATTATAGAATTTTAAGAAAATTAGGAGCTAAAAAATGATAGAAGAAGCACCAATAAAAACAACTGTAGAAGAATTAAGAAAACTCATTCATATAAGCAACTATATTGGAGAACCAATTGAGAGTGAAGATAAAATATTGATTCCAGTAAGCAAAGCAGCAGTAGGATTTGGAATAGGAGAACAGAAAGCAGGCCAAGAAATAGCTGCAACTGGTGCAGGCGTAAGCGTTGAACCTGTAACCATGGTCGTCGTATCAAAAGGAAACAGCGGTGCAGATGGAATCAGAACCATAAACTTATCAAAAGGAAACAGCACTAACAAGACATTAAACGAATTAGGCTTAATCTTGACCGATATCCTAAAAGATGTCATCCCATCAAAAGGAAAAGATGATGAGTACATAAACGTCGATGATGTCACTGAAGTTGAAATCCAAGATGGAGAAATAAATGAAAAAGCTGAAGACATAGTTGACGAAGTGGAAGAGGAATTAGACATTGAATAGATGATGAATAAATAAATCATCATCCTATAAATTAAGTCTAATAAAAATAAATTAAAAACATTACAAACAAAAATAAATATGAAAAGGCGATGAAATGAACTTCAATCTTTTTTTAATTATAATAATCGCCTTAATTATCATATTAATAATTTTATACAACGGCATAAGACTATTTTTAACCATTGAAAAAGAAAAAGGTGTAGTTAAATATGAATTTAAGATAACTATACTGAAAATAGCTATTTTTACAAGAAAAGGCACTAAAAAAATAATTGATACCATTAGCCACAATGAAGATGAAGATTCTGAAGAAAATGAAGAGGATGAAGAAGAATCTAAAGGAGAATCCGAATCTGAAGAAGAGGAAAAAGGATTGAAAGAAAAATATGAAGAGATTAAACCAATACTAAAGGAGTTAATTAAATCCAAAGAGGAGTTGAAAAACTTCCTGAAAAATATTCTAAAAACAATCAATCTAAAGAAACTTGAAGGAAAACTAATAATTGGTCTTAGCGACCATACAACCACTGTAAAAATAGCAAGTTGGATCTGGTCAATAGGCGCTATTGTAAACAGCTCCAAACCAACACTTCTAAGTGTAGAACCAAGATTTAACGAAGTAATAACTGATTTTGAAGGAAAAATAGAATTAAAAATAAATATTTTGCTCTTATTGATTTATAGTTTAGCTTTATTAACTGAAAAGAACATTAGAGAATTAATTAAAGAACTCTATAGACAGAAGAACTCTGAAGAAAAGGAATAAAATAAGTGATTTAAATGGATGGAAAGGAAATAATGAATAGCTTTAAAAAAGAAACATTTTACGAGTTTAGCGAAGCTGTTCCTGTATTCAATGATAATATACGCTTTATTTTCAAAGTGGACATAATTTCAATCAACATAAACCCATCCAAAAGCAAAATGGATAAGCTAAAAAAATTAATGAATAATAAAAATACAGAAAATTCAATATCCCATCTAGACATTGAACCAATAGCTTATCTGTTGGAAACTAAAAACAACGAGAAATTAGATTATCAAATTGAATCAATTGATGAAAAATATAATCAATTTATTGAAAAGAACAAAAACAAGCTATTAAAAGAATTCCTTGAAAGAGAAAAAACTAAAAATTAAAAAATAGATTTAATAGAAATCTTAAGTTGAATATTATTTAGGCAAAGGAATATTCTCTTCACATACACATACATCAACTAAAAATGCATGATTGGAATTGAATGCACTATCAATAGCCAAATCAAGACCTTCTCTGGATTCCACTTTAACAGAATCGATTCCATAAGCTTCAGCCAATTTTACAAAATCAGGATTTAGCAAGTCTATTTGATACTTATCCATATCATAAACTGTTTCTTCCCATTGGCGAATGATGCCTAATTGAGAGTTATCTATAATGAAAATGTTTACATTCAAGTCATATTCCCTAATGGTAGCCAATTCCTGAATGACCATCTGAATGTCTCCATCACCACATATGACAACAACTTGATCATCAGGATGAGCAATAGCTACACCAATGGAAGCAGGCAAACCATAACCCATTGGCCCAAATCCTCCTGAGAACAAGAGTTTTCCAAACTTATCATTTTTGGAAAGCAATGTTGTCCAGGTTGTATGAGTTCCTGCATCTGAGAGGAAATAACTGCCCTTGAATGCATTTACAATCTTATTGATTGCATAAGGTGGCCTCAATGGAATGTAATTATCCTCAACATCTTCAATTCCATCAACAACCAATTCCTCATAATGAGAGTAAATTTCATTGATCCAATCATTATACAATATAAATTCATTATTCTTATAATCCTTAGATTCTATTTCTCTCAACAATAAATCCAAAAAGTCTGATGCATCCATGGAAATGTCAATATTGCCCTTAAGGCAATCATCGTCAATATTCACATGGATTATCTTGTCCCTTACATCATCATACCTGCAGGATGCAATTGTCCTTTCAGATAATCTTGCACCTAAAACAAGAATGCAGTCTGAATTCTCATATGCATAATTAGCAAGTGAAGTTCCCCTTAAGCCAACAATGCCAAGGTTCAATTTATCGCTTTCACTTATGATTCCTTTAGAGTGAAAAGTAGTAGCAATAGGTGACCATGTTTTACTTACAAAAGTGCTTAATTTATCAATAGCTTTGCCCCAAACTATACCATTTCCTACAACGACTAATGGTTTTCGTGAAAGCTTGAATTTATCAATAGCTAAGTTGATATTGTTATCTACATCACTTGCATTATTTTTTGAAAAAGAGTTAAAATTCTTAGAAAAATCATCATCCAACACTAATTTTCCACCATAATAACTGAAATGATCATCAAAGATACCTACCAATTCATGGAAATCATCAAAACTGGAAAT
>JAEEWY010000020.1 GCA_016291275.1 Methanobrevibacter sp.
CGATGAAAGCGGACAAGCCTGGAGTAGATATTAAATCAATCGTGGTGCCGGAATCATTAAAAGGTTATATTATAGTCGAATCTGCAACCAACCTTGACATGAAGAACCCTGATATGAAGGTTCGTCATTTAAGAGGTATTGTAGGTGCTAAAAAAGATGGAACTATAGATGCAAATAGCCAAATAACCTTGGAAGAAGTTAAAAAATTCTTGAAACCACAACCTATCATTTCTTCAATACAAAAAGGAAGTATTGTCGAACTTGTTTCAGGTCCTTTCAAAGGTGAAAAATCTAAAGTTGTCCGTTTAGATGAATCTCGTGAAGAAGTAGTTCTCGAGTTAATTGAAGCAGCAGTTCCTATTCCTGTTACTGTTAAAGCTGATCAAATTAGAATTATTAAAAAGGAGGCTGACTAATGGCTAAAGATACAGTTGAAGTTCTTCTCGAAGGTGGAACAGCTACTCCTGGACCACCATTAGGCCCTGCAATTGGACCTTTCGGTGTTAATATGATGCAAGTAGTTGAAGAGATCAATAAAAAAAGTGCTGATTTCGCTGGTATGAAAGTACCTGTAATAATCACTATTGACAGCAGCACTAAAGAATTCGAAATCGAAATTGGTACTCCTCCAACAACTGCACTTATTATGGATGAACTTGGCATTGAAAAAGGTGCTCATGAACCTGGTGCTGAAGTTGCAGCAGATTTATCTGTAGAGCAAGCTTTTAAAATTGCAAGAATGAAATTCGATTCATTACTCGCAAATGATTACAAAGCAGCAACCAAAGAAATTATGGGTACTTGCGTAAGTATGGGTATTACCGTAGACGGTAAAGATCCTAGAGATGCTCAAAAAGCAGTTGATGCTGGAGAGTACGATGATATTTTAGTAGAATAGATTAGCTATTCTGGTAAGATACTTACGATGCTTAAAATTCAATTAAAATTTAATTCAAAATATTATACTTAATATATTATTTATTTAAGTGATTAATTTGCATGATTGAATTTAATTATAAATTAGATTATTAAAATTTATGTTTATAACTTTCTTAATCTATCTTCTTAATTTAATATCAACAGCTAATTATGATAAATAGATAATATTTATTCACTTAAATGTAAATGATATTGAAATTGTATTGTCTTACTTGTTCTAGGATAATGTGGTTTCAATTGATATATTAAAAGGAATCTAAAGATTTTATAAATGCTTTTTAAAGATTTTATTTAATTTGAAGATTTCTCGTAAAAATTCCAAATGAACAAAGTTCATGGAGGATATATATGACACAAGAGATTATTGATGCGGTGAAGGAGGCAAAAGAACAAGCTAAGCCGAGAAACTTCACTCAATCCATTGATGTTATCATTAACCTCAAGGATTTAGATGTCAGAAAACCAGAAAACAGATTTAGCGAAGAAGTAGCTCTTCCTAATGGCCGTGGCAAAGAGATCAAAATCGGAGTCATCGCTGATGGGGAATTAGCTCTTGCTGCTAAAAATGCTGGTGTAGATGTCGTGATTTCCAAAGAAGATTTACAAGAATTTGGTAAAGACATTAAAGCTGCTAAAAAAGTAGTTAATTCTGTCGATTCATTTATCGCACAAGCTGATATGATGCCACTTGTAGGTAGGTTCTTAGGTCGTATTTTAGGACCTCGTAACAAAATGCCTAAACCGGTACCAGCTAGTGCAAGAATTGAACCATTGCTTGAAAGAACTCAAGCTACCATTAAAGTAGGTGTTAAACAACAACCTTCTATTCAAATCTTAGTTGGAACTCAAGATATGGATGACGAGAAGTTAGCTGAAAATATTGAAGCTGTTCTTGCAGTATTAGACCGCAATTTAGAAAAAGGAAGAAACCAAATAAAATCCATGTATATTAAAGCGACAATGGGTTCAGTAGTGAGGGTGATCTAAGATGGCTCACGTTGCTGAATGGAAAAAAGAAGAAGTTAATGAACTTAAAGGTTTAATCGAATCTGCAGAAGTTGTAGGTATTGTTAACTTATTAAACATTCCTGCTAGACAATTACAAGAAATGAGAAAAACTCTCGCAGGAAAAGCAACTATCAGATTATCTAAAATTAACCTTATGAAATTAGCTTTAGAAGATTGTGATAATGAGAAAGCTAACATTACTGAGCTTTCTGATTTTATGGAAGGTCAACCTGCACTTGTATGTACTGACATGAATCCTTTCAGATTGTACAAAATATTAGAAGACAGTAAAACATCTGCTCCTGCAAAAGCTGGCGCAACTGCTCCTGATGATATTGTTGTACCTGCTGGAGACACTGGATTCCCACCAGGTCCGTTCCTTGGTGACTTACAACAAATAGGTGTACCTGCTAAAATCGACAAAGGAAAAATTGTAGTTTCTAAAGATACTGTTGTAGTAAAAGCTGGAGAAGAAGTTTCTAAACAAGTAGCAGCTGCTTTAACCAGAATGGATATCAAACCTATGGAAGTAGGTATGGATCTTAAAGCTGTATATGAAGAAGGCTCTATCTTTAAAGCAGACGTATTAGCTATTGATGAAGAAGAAACTATTGCAGATATTCAAACTGCATTTACTAAAGCATTTAACTTATCTGTATTTAGTGCTTTCCCAACTAGCCAAACTATTTCAACTATTATCAGTACTGCTCATACCAAAGCATACAATGTTGCTATTGAAGCAGCTATTCCTACAGACAAGACTTCTGATATGTTAATTGCACTTGCAAACGCTAAGATGTTAGCATTAGCTGGTGAATTATCTTCTGACGCTATCGATGACGAAATTGCTAATAAATTAGCAAATGTTGCAGTAGCAGCAGCTCCTGTCGTTGAAGAAGCAGCAGAAGAAGAGGAAGTTGAAGAAGAGGAAGAAGAAGATAAAAGTGAAGAAACTGCAGCACTTGGATTAGGTGCTTTGTTCGGTTAGATAAAATTTAAAATTTATACTTTTTAATTTAAAAAACACAAGATTCAATATAAAAAACTAATATGTATTGGATTTTTAAAAAAATAAATTATTATAACAAAAAACGGTGATAACATGGAATATATTTATGCGGCAATGATTTTGCACACCACAGAACAAGATATTAATGAAGAAAATGTAACTAAAATCTTAGAAGCAGCTGGCGCTGATGTAGATGAATCCAGAGTAAAAGCTTTAATCGCAGCATTAGAAGATGTTGATATTGAAGAAGCTATGGAAACTACCGCTATGGCAGCAGCTCCTGCAGCAGCAGCTCCTGCAGCTGAAGCAGCAGCAGAAGAAGAGGAAGAAGAAGAGGAAGAAGAAGAAGACGAAGAACAAGCAGCTGCAGCAGCAACCGCTGGTTTAGGTGCTTTATTCGGATAGATTCTTTTCTATCCTTTATTTTTTCTTTTTTTTTAAACAATTTTTATTGTTCGTATTTTATTTAACTATTTTTTACTCTATTTTTTATTGTTTTTTTTTTCTGATCATTTTTATAATATTCTTTTTTTACATTTTTTATTTTTTAAATTATTAAACCCATAAAAAAATTTTAAATAAAATAATCTTAATAATATAATTAATAACAATTGAGTTGAAATTATGAAGATGAAATTTAAAGAGATAAGCATTTTATTTTCATTATTATTTATTTTATTGATTTCATTGGCAGTTGTTTCTGCTGAAGAGATTTCAGATTCTGAAAATCTGTCTTTGTATGATAATTCAGAATCTATTGATAATGATTATGAAAACGATTTTAATTTAGAAGCTGTTGAATCTGATTCTGCAAGTCAAGTATCAGATCTAAATGAAGAGAATTCAAATCTTGTGGGAGTAAGTTCTCCAGAAACAGACATTTCACAAGTATCTGATGAAATATTAAGTCAGAATCAGGAAAGCAGCAATATAATCAGTGCTGAAAGCAATGGTTATTCAATTTCTGTAAAAAATATTTCAGCTAATGAAGGAACTACTGTAAATATCGTTGCAAATGTATATAAAGACAATAATCCTGTATCTGGTGGCTATGTGCTCTTTGGGCTATGGACAGCTAATGGAAACCCTGTTGCAGGTAATGCAAGCATTAGCAATGGTCAAGCAGTGTTGAACATTAAATTGCCTAAGACTTCTGAACTTTCTGCATACAATTGGATCTGTTTAGCGGGGTATTTCGATGAGAAGAATGAGTATCAGACAAATGCTTCTTTTTTAGTTCAGATAAAGAAAATTTATTCAACTAAAATCTTGGCAAGCAATATTTTAGGTAAAATGGGTAAAAAGGTCACTCTTGTTGCCAATGTCTATGATGAGGATGGGTATAAAGTCAATGTAGGTACAGTTACATTTACTGTAAACGGCAAATCCTATAAAGTGGCTGTAAAAAACGGAAAAGCTTCAAAGACCATCACTTCCCCATTTGTAGGAATTTATAATGTTAAAGTAGCATACAAAGGTGTCGATAATTATAAATCCAGCAAAGGCAGTTTTAAATTAGGTTCAGATTTAAGAATCAAGACCGTTTACTATAAGACCATGAGTGTTAAAAAAGGAGCTAAAAAATATTTTAAAATGACTTTAACTAATTATTTCACCAATAAACGTTTGAAATACTTTAAAATGAAATTAAAAGTTAAAATCAATAAGAAAACTTGGAAAACCTACACAGTTAAATCTAATTCTAAAGGAATCATAAAATGGTCCACTAAAAAATTAGCTAGAGGTACCCACAGCGTTAAAATTAAGTCTGCATATAAAAACTTTTCATTTAATTTGAAATCAAAAATAATTGTCAGATAAACATTTTACCGCTTAGGATTTTTCTTTAAAATTTCTTTTTTCTTTTATTTTTATTACTTTTTTATTCTTTTCTTTTTCATTTTTCTATTTTCTATTCTTTTCATTTTTTCTATTCTAGTATTCTATTTTTCATAGATTCTATTAACTTTTCAAAATCTATATATGCTTATATGAATAAAGTATTACTTAGTAAATAGGGAGGTGTAATTGTGGTATTTTGTCCTAATTGCGGGGCTGAAAATGCAGATTCCGCAAAGTTCTGTAAGCAATGCGGTCATGCATTAGGCGCAAATCGTCCAATAAAAGACAATTATGTAAATACTGGAATTGATCCATCTGCTAGACCAAATGACAATTCAAATTTAAGTAATAATAATTCAAATTCCAAATCAGATAATAAAAACTTAATCATTATCTGCTTAACCATTGTTATCTGTGCACTTTTAATTGCAGGTGCTATGGTGATGTTTTCAAATGGCAATGCCAATGATGATTCCGATGCTCTTTCAGATTCTGCATCATTGAATTCAGGTTCCGTTGATAATGCTTCTGATATGGAAACAAGCACTCAAGCTACTCAAGAGTCTTATCCAACCATTCAAAGCGGTAGTTTCTCAACAGGAAGTTCAGCCTCAGATAAGACATATTGTAATGTTTATGTAGGGTCTGAGCATGCTGGAGAGAAAGTGAAAATTAGTGTATTGTACAGTTATAATGGATATGCATTGAATCAAGGAAAAGTTGTTCCTAAAACCGTAAGCAGTGATGGTTACGTCAAGGTTGCAAGCGCAAGTGCATTGGATTACTATCCTGATGATGCTTATATTACATTATATGACAATGATGGTAATGTTTTAGATACAAAAGAAATTTATTTGAATACAAATAGTGGAAAACAAACATTCTAATTGATTTAGGGGAAAAATATGAAATGTCCAATTTGCGGATGCGAGAATCCGGATGACTATAAGTTCTGTCATGATTGTGGAAGTCCTTTAAACTTTACAGAATCAATTGATGACTTAACTGATGAATTGAATAATTTAGATGATTTTCCATCTTTAGACAGCAAAAAGCTAATCATAATAGGTTATATAATAGCTGTTCTATTTGGTTGGGGTAGCTTTATTCTTAGCTTTTTCTTGGGTTCATATGGATTTGTAGGATTCATTGGATTATTTTTCCCAGGATTCATGTTGAATAGCAAAGACTCAAATATTAGAAAGCATGCATACATCCAATTGGCAATAATGCTAATTGGAATTATTTGCACTGTTATGTTTTTATTTAGATGGT
Source organism: Methanobrevibacter sp. (assembly GCA_016291275.1). Lineage (GTDB taxonomy): Archaea > Methanobacteriota > Methanobacteria > Methanobacteriales > Methanobacteriaceae > Methanobrevibacter. The sequence goes on from JAEEWY010000020.1 coordinate 6,074, forward strand.
TTTAAGAACTGATTGATATGAATAAGAAAATTAAAATGGCATTGTATATTATCTTAGCTTTGATTATTTTCGTTGGATGCATTAGCATATGGTATGTAAATGATTATTCTCATGCAGATTCAAGTGCGAATGCTCTTTTGAATGGAACAGAGAATGTATCTGTTGAAAAAGTAGATAATGGTTTATTTTTAGATGGCCCTGGAAATGACAGTGCATTGGTCTTTTATCCAGGTGCAAAAATTGAATACACTTCTTATCTTCCTTTGTTCATGGATTTGGCGAATGAGGGGGTGGATTGCTTTATAGTGGAAATGCCGGGTAATTTGGCCTTTTTAGGAGGTAACAGTGCTGATTCAATCATAGGCAATGGCAATTATTCTTATGATGAATGGTACATTTCAGGCCATTCCTTAGGTGGAGTAATGGCTTCTTCCTATGCAGTCACCCATAAGGATGAAATCAATGGTTTGATACTTCTTGCATCTTATCCTGTAGATGATTTGGGAAACATGCCTGTCCTTTCAATCTATGGTTCCAATGATAAAACATTGAATAAGGAGACATATGATGAATCCAAGAGCTTGATGGACAATAATTTAACAGAATATGTAATCAATGGTGGAAATCATGCTCAATTCGGATCCTATGGCAATCAATCTGGTGATGGGATAGCGAGCATCTCTCCAGAAGACCAAAGGGACCAAACTGAAAAGGTAATTTTGGATTTCATTTATTAATTTCAAATATTCTTATTTTCTTTTTTTACTTTTCATCTTTTTTTACTTTTTATCTTTTTCTTATTTTTTAATTCTATTAAAATCCCATAATCGAATTCTATTTTTATACAAACTATTTAATAGATTAAAAACATATATAATTTTATTATAAAATAAATATTCAACTATTTATTATACTAATACATAACTCATAACAAAAAAATATTTTTTAAAAACAACGATTAAAACTGATTATTATGCTTAAAATATTCGAAGATTTAGGATATAAAAAACAAATATGTAAAACATGTGGCAATGAGTTTTACTCTCAAGTTGATAGAGACACTTGTGGGGATGCTCCATGTGACGAATATGGATTTATCGGAAATCCTGCTACTGACAAGCCATATGATTTATATGAAATTCAAGAAACTTTTAGAAATTTCTTAAAAAATGAAGGCCATGAACCTATACCTCGTTATCCAACTTTAGCAAAAAGATGGAGAGATGATGTATTTTTAGTGGGAGCTTCAATATTTTGTTTCCAACCATGGATTACCTCTGGTTTAGTTGAACCTCCGGCTAATCCTCTTGAAGTTGAACAGCCATCCATCCGTCTTAACGATGTGGATAATGTAGGAAGAACCGGAAGGCACATGACTTGCTTTACTATGGGTTCACACACTGTAATCAATAAGCCTGACAACTTCATCTACTGGGAAGATGAAACAATCAGACTTTGTCATGAGTTCTTCAAATCAATTGGAATCAACACTGAAGAGATCACTTTCATCAAATCCTGGTGGAAAGGTGGAGGTAACGAAGGTCCATGTTATGAAGTGTGCTGTCGTGGTGTAGAGCTCGCTACACTTGTTTTCATGCAATACAAAACCCTTGAAAACGGGGACAAGGAAGAGATTCCTATTAAAGTGGTTGATACCGGTTACGGTTTAGAGAGAATTGCATGGATTTCACAAGGAACTCCAACTGCTTATGATGCATGTTTTGCTCCTGTAGTGGACAAGCTTAAGGAAATAACCAATGTTGAAGTCAATGAGGATATTTTAGCTAGAAATGCAGAAATTGCCGGTATGATGGATATTGAAGATATTGGTGATATCAGAGAGCTTCGTCAGCAAGTGGCAGACAGCTTAGACATTTCACTTGAGGAATACTTGAAAAATGCAGAGCCAATGGAAGCTATTTATATCATTGCAGACCATACAAGATGTTTAGCATTCATGTTAGCTGATGGAATCATCCCATCAAATGTAAAGGAAGGTTACCTTGCAAGACTTGTCTTAAGAAGAACCATCCGTTTCATGAAAGAGTTGAAGATGGAAGAGTCATTATCTGACATTATGGAAATCCAATTGGATTTCTTGAGAAAATTCTATCCTGAAATCGACGAATCCCAAGAGCATATCATGAATATCATCAACCTTGAAGAAGAAAGATATGCAAAAACCATTGAAAAAGGTAAAAAGACTGTAAAAAGAACCATTAAACGTCTTAAGAAAGAAGGAAAAACTTCTATGCCTTTAGAAACATTAATAGACTTATACGATGCTCAAGGAATGCCTCCTGAAACCGTTGAAGAAATGGCAAGCGGAGATAAGGACTTTGAAGTATTTGTTCCTGATAACTTCTTCACAATTGTTGCAGATATGCACGAAGAGGATAAGGTTGCTAAAAAAGAGACTTTAGATCTTGATGTTTCAGAAACTGAACTTGACTTCTACAAGGACATTTATCAAAAGGAATCTGACGGAAGGATCATTGAAGTCATTGAAAAAGGAGATACAGTCAATGTTATCCTTGATAGGACAATCTTCTACCCTGAAGGAGGAGGTCAGCCATCAGATATAGGTATAATGTCCATTGATGGCAAAATCTATGAAGTTACTTATGCTGAAAAATTGAATAACATTGTATTGCATCACATTGCAATTCCTAAGGATAGCGATAAAGAGACTTTATTGTCCACTCTTAAAGGATATATTGGAACTGAAGTTCATATGGCAATCAACTGGAACAGAAGAATCACTTTAGCAAGACATCACACTGGTACTCACTTGGTGATTGCAGCTGCAAGAAAAGTTTTAGGCCAACACATTTGGCAAGCAGGTGCACAAAAAGGCCTTGCTCGTTCACGTATAGACTTATCCCATTACAAACGTATTACACAGGAAGAGCTTAATGAAATTGAAAAATTGGCAAATGAATATGTGATGATGAATATTGATTTGGATATCAATTGGTTAAGCCGTGATGATGCAGAGAAGGAATATGGATTCACCTTATACCAAGGTGGAGTAGTTCCGGGTTCCCAAATCAGAGTTGTAAGGATTCCTGGTATTGATGTACAGGCTTGTGCAGGTACTCACCTTGACAGAACCGGTGAAGTAGGTCCAATCAAAATCAATAAGACTGAAAGGGTTCAAGACGGTGTGGAAAGAATTGATTTCTCTGCAGGACTTGCAGCTATTGATTCAATCCAAGCAGATAAGGAAATCCTAAGGGAAAGTGCAGGCATATTTAGTGTAACCAACGAACAATTGCCTAAAACATGTGATAGGTTCTTTAGCGAATGGAAAGCTCAAAAGAATGAAATCGCTAAATTGCAAAAGGAAATCGCTAATTTGAAAGTCAGCACCTTAGCAGACAATGCAATCGAAATCAATGGCTTGAAAGTTTTAAAGGAAATCATTGATGGAGATATCAAAGAGCTCCAAAAGATCGCTACTGACTTTACCGATAATGACAAGGCAGATGTTGTCTTCATCGGTAACAATGAAGGTAAAATCGTTGGAGCAGCTACTAAGGACTGCGGAATCCAAGTAAATGGCATTATTAAGGAAGCAGCTTCATTGCTTGGAGGTGGCGGTGGTGGCCGTCCTAACCTCGCTCAAGGAGCAGGTCCTAATGCTGATAAAATGCCAGAAGCTTTAGATTTAGCTATTGAACTTTTAAATAAAAATTAATTAATTCTTTAATTATTTTTTATTTTATTTTTTTAACTATTTTTATAACAATCGTTATATTTATTAACTATAAATTAAATATATAGAAAGATAAAGATATTACTAAAAAGAAAATATTTAATTAAAAAATTTTAAATTATAAATTTTAATATCTTTCATTTTAAAAATTATTTTATTCATTGAGGAATTTTATGAAACCTGATTTAATTATAGCTCGTTATGGTGAAGTTGGATTAAAGAGCAATCGAGTTAGAAGAAGATTTGAAAATCGTTTAATCAATAATATCAAAGCATCAATTGATGCAGAAGTTAAAGTTTATCAAGCAAGAATCTTTATTTTCCCAAAGGATTTTGATGATGCAATTGAGAAGTTAGAGAGAATATTCGGTATTGTATCATATTCTCCAGCAGTTTCCACTAAATCCACATTTGAGGATGTGGAACGTGATCTTGCCACTTATGCTGAAAAGCTTCATGATGAAGGATTATTGGATGAGAACACTAGGTTTGCAATAAGCTGCAGAAGAGTGGGAAATCATGAGTTTTCTTCTCAGGAAATGGCGGCATTTGCTGGTGCTGTTGTGGTAAAAAAGTATTCATCTCCTGTTGATTTGACTAATCCTGAACTTACAATCTATCTTGAAGTGAGGGATAATGATACATATATTTTCCATGAGAAGATTGAAGGTCCTGGAGGATTGCCTCTTGGAACTCAAGGAAAGGTCATTTCTCTTGTATCAAGTGGTATTGACTCTCCTGTTGCAACTTATCTTATGATGAAAAGAGGTTGTCAGGTAATAGCACTTTACTGTGACAATCAACCTTACACTACACCTGATGCACTAAAAAATTATGAAGATTTAATAGACCAATTGAATCTTTATGCAAGCGGTGCACCAATCAAGAAAAGAGTTGTTAAATACGGTGATTATTTAAGCACTTGCAAGTCTGATGCTCCAGATAAGATGACCTGTATCTTATGCAAATCAGGAATGTATAAGATTGCAGGAATGCTTGCAAAGAAGATGCATGCAGAAGCGGTTATTGATGGAAGCAGTTTAGGTCAAGTGGCTTCTCAAACACTTCCAAACATACTTGCAACCCGTGAAGATCTTGATGTTCCTGTATTGTCCCCACTTATTGGTCTTGATAAGGTAGAGATAACCAAGATAGCTCAAAAGATCGGAACCTTTGAAATTTCTAAAAGAGATGATGGGGGATGTAAGGCAGTTCCAAAATATCCTGAAACAAAAGCGGATTTGGAATTGGTAAAAGAAATCAAGGAAGCGATTAATCAGGATGAAGAACTAAAAAAAGCTTTTGAAACTATTGAACATTAATTAATTTTCAATGTTTTATTTTTACACTATGTTTCGGAGATAAAAAATGAAATCTAAAATTGCAGGAATAATTTTTATTTTAGGAAGTTTATATTATATGATTGCTGAGGCAATCACGGCCTTTTCCTTCAATGACACATTGATTAATACATACCTTTTCTATACAATTTCTGAACTAGGCATCCCTAATATAAATTCCCCTTTATCCTTTTTAATGAATTCTGCATTCATTATAATTGGATTGACTTTCATATTCTGTAATTTCTATAAATTCAAAGATTATATAATTAAAAACAAGTCTGTTTTTTATATTCTAACACTAATTGCGGCTATTGGAGTATTAATCGTAGCATTTATTCATGCTGGAAACCCTGTTACTGATGGTTATCATAGTTTAGGTGCCATAATGGCTATTCTTGGTGGTAACATATTACTTATTATCATATCAAGATCTATGGATAAGTTTGAAATCTATCAAAAAATTACTTTAGCATTGGGAATCATTGGATTAATTGCATTTTGGATAATGTTCTTTAATATGCAAAGCATTTTCATGCCAGTATTTGAAAGATTATCTGTTTATACATTGATTATTTGGAGCTTTATCAGTGGAGTTTATTTATTGAAGGAATTTTAAGGTTTTCTTATGGCAGTCAGCAAATCCAAGAGAATATTTTACTTAGATGCACTGCGTGCAGTAGCAATTCTAACAGTTATAGCTGTTCATGTTTATGCTGTTACAAGAGTTCAGGTAATGGCTGATTTTGCTACAGGCCCAAGTTTGAGATGGCTGTTTTCCCAATTTACTGGAAACAATCTAAGAATTGGGGTTGATCTCTTTTTAATGTTAGCTGGAGCACTGTCTTTAGGTCGTGAATGGACCATAAAGGAATTTCTGGGAAAGAGAATTCCACGTATTGTAGAGCCTTTTGTGTTTTGGGGCCTAATTACTGGTGCAATTGCTGTTATCATATCATATTATTTTGGATATAAGTTTCTTTTGGCATTTGACATCAATTCAATATTGAACTTTTTCTATGGAGTTTTCATGTCAACAGCTTCCGGATTTTCACCTTATTGGTTCTTTTGGATGATTTTGGGAACCTATCTGATAATGCCTATCTTTAATAAATGGCTGTTGCATAGCGAATTGGAAGAGGCAGAATATTTCTTGGTATTCTGGTTGATAACCGCTTTATTTGACTTCACATTGAATATTGATTTCCCCATTAAATTGACTTATTTTGTAAGTCCAATTGGTTTGGTTGTAGCGGGATACTATTTGAGACATACTCAACGCAAAATATTGAACAATCCTTATTTTGCTTTGGCGTTAACTCTGCTTTCTGCAATTTTAATAATGGCTATAGTTACCTATTTCTCAAGTCCAATCAAATTCCATACAATCAATAGGTATTCACTACCTATCACTCTTGAAGTGATTGGGGTGTTTTTATTATTCAAAAACTTCAATAAGTTTGGATTGAATTTAGCTTTTATCAAGAATGAGAACAGTTTATTTAGAAGATTCATTTCATTGGTTGCAAAGTATAGCTATGGGATTTATTTGATTCAAGGTTTCTTCCTATGTATTTACCTTAAGATATTGCCTTGCGGGGAATATTTCAGTTATTGGTTCATATTCTTCCTTTTGGTTGTATTCAGTTCTATGATAACAATGTATCTGTTAAGCAAGGTTAAATATGTGAGTAGGTTTATCGGTGCAAAATGAACTGTTTATAAGTTTATAATTGAAAATAATTCTTTTTTTTATTTAATCTCTTTTTTATTTTTTATCTCTATTTTTTGCAGTGTTTAATCTCTTTTTTATTCATTTAATTCCCATTTATATATTAAAAAATACATATCTATATTTATGAATACAAACAGATTTGAAACATTTTTTGATGCGATTCTAGCAATTATCATAACAGTTTTAGTGTTGAAATTAACACAACCTGTAGCTCCAACATTTGATGCTGTTTTAGCATTGAATGCAAGGTTCGTTACCTATGCTATATGTTTTTTAGTGATTTTTATAATTTGGTATGATAATCATAATCTGTTTCAGATCGTTGAAGAGATAGACCATAAGGTCTTGTCAATATATGCTATTCAAATATTTGCAATAAGCCTTCTTCCTTATTTTGCAACATGGGTGGCTTTGCATATCAACTCTGTTGCAGCTGAACCAATGTATGGGATTGTTTTCCTTGCAATAGACATTTTGTATATTATTTCAATCAATGCCATTTA